>NZ_JBGVSA010000003.1:0-261854 GCF_041807905.1 Uliginosibacterium sp. sgz301328 | reverse complement strand
GAGCCTACGGCTACCGCGACGAGGAATACTTCTTCCTAAAAATCAAGGCGGCGTTCCCCGGTATTCCTCGTTGAACCTTTTTCTTTGCGCCGTCAGGCGCGATTGCCGAACATGCCCTGCAGCATGCTCAGCCCCTGCGCGAGGACGTCTTCGCCCTCGGGGGCATTGCCGCTGGGCGTCGCGTGATCGATGAGGGCCGGCAGCGCCGAAGCGAGTCCGCTGGCAACCGCGTCGGTACTCAGGCCGAACCGGCCGGCCAGGTCGGACAGTGTGTCCTGCCCCAGCGCGTTGGCCAGGTGGGCGGGTGAGACGGACTCATTTGCGCCGGTGCCGACCCACGACGCAGCCTGCGAACCAAGGCCGCCCGCCTGCAGCTTGCTCAGCAGGCCGGATAGACCTCCCGACTGCGTCAGCAGCAACATCGCGATTTGCAGGATGGGGCTGGCGCCTTGCTGCCCGTCGTTGCCCTGCTGTTGTTGGCCACCAAGCACGCTGCCCAGTACGCTGGCGCCGAGTTGATCAAGCAGTCCCATAATTTCCTCCAGAGATATGTGGGTGTTCAGATGCGTATTCCGCACTGAGGACGCCACTTTGAAGGCGAATCCGCGTCGATGTCTTGATCGAGATGCGTCAGTCTGGCGCTCGTCCTCTAGAATGCTCGATATAGTCCATATCCCCACAAAAGCGAGTTTTCATGGATCAGAACGAACTCAAGCGCGCCGTGGCCCAGGCCGCGCTGGCCTACGTGCCGGAAGGGCAGATCATCGGGGTTGGTACGGGTTCGACCGCCAATTTCTTCATCGAGGGTCTGGCCAGCATCCGCGATCGCATTCGCGGCGCTGTGGCCAGTTCGGAAGCCAGCGCGCAGCGCTTGCGCGTGCACGGCATTCCGCTGTTCGACCTTAACGATGTCGAAGGGCTGTCCGTGTATGTCGACGGTGCCGATGAAGTCGACGGCGGCCTGTGCATGATCAAAGGGGGCGGCGCCGCCCTGACGCGCGAGAAGATCGTTGCCGCAGCATCCAGCAAGTTCGTGTGCATCTGCGATGCGTCCAAGCGCGTCGACGTGCTGGGGCGCTTTCCGCTGCCGGTGGAAGTCATTCCGATGGCGCGCGAATTGGTCGCACGTGGGCTGGCCGAATTGGGTGGCCGCCCCAAGGTTCGCGAAGGTGTCATCACCGACAATGGCAACGTCATCATCGATGTGCATGGCTTGTCGATCACTGCGCCGGCCGAACTGGAGGCGCGCATCAATAATATGCCGGGCGTGGTGACCAACGGCATCTTCGCTCTGCGCCCTGCCGATGTATTGTTGCTGGGCAGCGAGAGTGGGGTCCAGACCCTGTCACTGCGCTGAAATATTGCCTTCATGTAAGACGGGCACACTGGCAGCATTGCCAATACCTCGCCTCGCGCGAAAGCCATGGAAAATTCCGGAGCACTACAAATGAGCGAACATACTGTCCGCCAGTACGACATCGAGCTGGATAACATCCGCACTCGCGTGCTGCAGATGGGTGGCTACGTCGAACAGCAGGTCGTCCAGGCGCTCGAAGGCCTGCTCGAGGGCGACCTCAACGTGATCGACCGTGTGATCGGCAACGATCACCGCGTCAATGAACTCGAGGTCGAGCTCGACGAAGCGATCGCGCAGATCATCGCCAAGCGTCAGCCGGCGGCAGGCGACCTTCGCTCGATTCTGTCTGTGTCGAAGGTCGTGACCGACCTGGAGCGCATCGGCGACGAGGCCAAGAAAATCAGCAAGGTTGCCAAGCTGGTGTACGAGACGGCGGCCGTCGCGGCCACCCCGCGCGTTCAACTGCGCCACATCGGAGGTCTGGCGATCGACCTGCTGCGCCGTTCGCTGGACGCGTTTGCCCGCCTGGACATCGATTCTGCCGGCGAAGTCTGCAAGCTCGATAAGGAGGTCGATGCCGAATTCAAGGCGGTGATGCGTCAGCTCATCACGTTCATGATGGAAGATCCGCGCACGATATCGCGCGGCATCGATCTGCTGTTCGCCGCCAAAGCCATGGAGCGCGTCGGTGACCACGCCAAGAACATCGCCGAATATGTGATCTTCCAGGTTCGCGGCCGCGACGTCCGGCACGTCGGCCTCGAAGAGCTGCAGCGCGAGATTGCCAGCCCGAAGGCCTGAACTGCCACATGGAGGCAAGCCCGCCGTCGTACGGTCGGCTGCCAAGCAAAAGAAAGCGCCCGGTTTGTGCCGGGCGTTTTTTTTGTTACGTGCCTGAGCTGTTCGCGATCTCGGTCCGGAGCGCCTGTGTGAGCAGGCTGAGTCGTTCAAGCAGCGCCGAGACGAGTGTTTCCAGCGACTCCGCTTCGTGGGCCTTTGCCGCGCGCTCGAGTGCGATGGCCGCAGCTACCGTGCTACGGGCGCCGAAGTTGCCGACCGCGCCTTTCGCGGTGTGTGCGGTAGCGTAGAGCGTGTCGAAATCCGTTTCCGCCAATGCTTTGCGAAGGGTCTTTTCGATGCGTTCGCTGTCCGTGACGAATACCCCGGCGACCTCATGCATGAGGCGCACGTCGCCACCAATCTGTTGCAGCATCCATTCGCGGTCGAATGGTCTGTCGTCCGTCGTTGGCTCATGCGCATGATTCGCTGACATGATCGGTGTCCGCACCGCGCGCGGCACGACACGCGCCAACTCATCCGCGAGTTGCGCGACGAGGATCGGTTTGGCCAGATAACCGTCCATGCCGGCGTCGAGGCAACGCTCGCGGTCGCCGTGCATTGCATGGGCGGTCATGGCAATGATCGGCATGTGAGCCATGCCTTCGTCGTGCTCCAGTTCGCGGATGGCAAGAGTGGCTTCGATGCCGCTCATGATGGGCATCTGCACGTCCATGAGGATGGCGTCGAAGGCCGGGCCGGTACGTCGGGCATCGAGCGCGTCGCGCCCATTGCCGACAATCGTGACTTCGTGCCCGAGCTTGGCGAGCATGCGTTGCGCCAGGGTCTGGTTGACCGGATTGTCCTCCGCCAGCAGGAGCGAGAGCGACACACTTGGCCCTGCGCTGACGGCGGTGTGTGGTGCCGTCTCGGCGGCGACCGAAGAGCCGGTTGCGGTGACGAAACGGGCCGTGAAGTAGAACGTGCTGCCCTGGCCGGGTTCGCTTTCCACCCAGATACGCCCGCCCATCGCACTGACCAATCGTGCGCAGATTGCCAGCCCCAGGCCCGTGCCGCCGAAGCGGCGCGTCGTGGAGCTGTCTGCCTGCGAAAACGCATCGAAAATGATGGTCTGCTTTTCGATCGGAATGCCGATGCCGGTGTCGCTGACGGCAAAGCGCAGTAGTACGTTGTCAGCGCGGTGCTCGAGCATTTCCACCGAAAGATGAACTTCGCCGTGCTCGGTGAACTTAAGCGCGTTGGCGAGCAGGTTGAGCAATACCTGGCGCAGGCGATAGGGGTCGCCACTGATGAGGGGCGGGATCTCGGGCGCGACGCTCAGGTCCATGTCCAGATGCTTTTCCTGGGCGCGAGCCCGCAAGGTATGGACCGTGGCGGTGCAACTGTCTTCAAGATTGAACGGCAGTTGCTCGAAGTGCATGTGGCCGGCTTCGATCTTCGAGAAGTCCAGCACGTCGTTGATGATCGCCAGCAATGCCTCGGCGGAGCTATGCACCAGCGACAGATACTCGCGCTGCTCGGTGGTGAGATCGGTGTCCAGTGTCAGGTGCGTCATGCCGATGATTGCGTTCATCGGGGTGCGGATTTCGTGGCTCATGTTGGCCAGGAAATCGCTCTTGGCCTGGTTGGCCAGTTCGGCCGTCTCCTTGGCCTGCAAGAGTTCTTGCACAAAGCGCTTGCGTTCCGAGATATCCGTGATGCACCCGAGGATGCCCGCTGCGCGGCCGTCGGCCTGGAAGAACAATGACTTCTGGTATAGCGCGTCGATTTCCACGCCCGTATGTGTGGCGATGTGCGATTCAAACGACTGCATGCCACCGGTGGCAAGCAGAGCCATATCCTTGTCGTGATGTTGGCGCGCGACCAGCGGGTCGACGAAGAGCTCGGCGGTGGTCCGGCCGAGCCAGTCGTCGCGCTTGACGTTGAAGAAGCGCTCGTAGGCCCGGTTGAAGGCGATGTATCGGCCAGCCAGGTCTTTCACGTAGATCGGATTGGGAATGGCCTCGATCAGCGATTCCATGAAGTGCAACTGATCGTGCAGCGCACTTTCGGCCTGCTTGCGGACGGTGATGTCGGTGACCGACCCCATGTAGCCCTGAAGATTGCCGCTCTCGTCGTGACGCGCACGCGCGAAGACCTCCAGCCAGCGGATGCTGCCGTCCTTGGTGCGGAAGCGGAAATGCTCGCGCAACTGCTCGACTTCGCCATGCATGAGCGGTCGGAAAGCGCGCACGATCCGGGCGTGCTCGTCCGCCGGGACGAAGTCGAAGGCGTGCTGCCCGATGCCTTCGTCCACTTCGTATTGCGTGATGTCTTTCCAGGCCGGGTTGAGGTAGGTCCAGCGGCCGTCACGGTCGGTCTCAAATACCAGTTCAGACAGAGACTCCACCACCGTCCGGAAGTGAGCCTCGGACCGGGCTAGCGCAGTCTGCTGTTCATACAAGCGCGCCGATGTCTTATTGAGCGCCTGGGCGAGCGCATCGATCTCGCGCGTCCCCGAGTCTGTAGTCAGCACGTCGCCGTAGCTGAATTCCAGGTGTTCGGCAAAACGGGTGGCGCTTCGCAAGCGTTTCATCGGGCGTCGCGCGAAGAGAAACACAGCCAGCGTTGCCACCGCCGAGGCCATCAGGCTGACCAGGATGCTGTCCAGCAAGAGCTTGTGGCGTGCAACTTCGAGCGTCTCGGTATTGAAGCGGCCACGCAACCAGCCCAGATCAGCGCCCGGCCCGATCGGTGCCCATACTTCGAGCATTCCGGGCCGACGGTGAGTGATGGCTTCGATGCCATAAGCCTGTGCGGGCGGGTCCAGTTCCGTTGCAGCAGAATCTGGCGGCGAGAGCAGGGGGCCGTTCTGTTCCCGTTCCAGTTGCGCAAGTACATGGCCGGTCGGCGTGACTACTGCCACTGCGCTAACGTCGGAGAAGACATCGGCCTTGCGCAGGATCTCTTCGATCTGAGGGATATCCCGAATCCGCAGGGCCGGCGTGACAGCCGCTCCCATGCCGGTGCTGAGCGCCTGTGCCTGGAACTGAAGACGTTGCTCGACGCGCTCTGCCTGGTAGTGCGTCGTATAGAGCGCGAAGCAAATGCTCGAGAACGTGAACAGCAGGCCGAACAGTACGGCGAGCTGGGAATGGAGCCGTCCGGGAAGGAGGCACCGCAGAAAGTGAAGTCGATGACTCATTGTCTCGGTTGCACGGCTCGAAAAGTGTTTACTCTGCGGGTTATCCAGAATCCGATATACTGGCGCTCGCCGCTCTTTGCAACACGGCGCCGCGCCTTCTCAAGCCGCTAGCGTTACCCATCCTTCATGGTGCCGGGCTCGGCGAATCCTGTATCTAAAGAAGACGACCTAGACACACAAATTTGCAGGTTTCGCCCCAGACAGCATTTTGCTGCTCTGCACATCGCTTTTTCCGACAGTTCTACCAATACTTACTTGCCGCGCGTTGTGCGGGATTTTCAGAATTGACTTTGCTCAACAGAACATTGACCTGCAATGTCGAAACTGTCGCCCGGAATTTTTCTTACAGGGCGAAAGCCTTGCGGCTCGGGGGTTTCGGCCTTCCGATTAGTCGCTTGTATGATCGCATAATGCACTTGTATGATGGCGGCGCCGAGTAGTACTATCGGCTCAGCTATTCTGGTTTACCTGTACAAGCCGGATGTGACCGGTAAGTCGTTGCCAGAAGTCGTAGTTCATCCCTAGGAGGACAAGATGAGGTTTTACTCTCGCAAGTTTGCGGTGACAGCAGCGTCAGTTGCCGTCGCAGCAATGCTGCCGGCAATCGCTGCTGCGTTCACGCAAGCGCCGATGCTGGATCAGAACAAGCAGCTGCCGCCGGTTGACCAGCGCCTGCCGGAGAAGCCGCTGGTTATCAAGCCGATCGCCAGCAACGGCGTGTACGGCGGGACGCTTCGCACGGTCATGCGCGGCAACGCCGACGGCAACGGCATTCTGCGCACGATCGGCCCGCAAGGCCTGACGCACTGGACGCAAGACATTCAGGGCGTCGAGCCGTACGTTGCCGAGAGCTACACGGTGAGCCCGGACGCTGCGGAATACACCTTCAAGCTGCGCAAGGGCATGAAGTGGTCGGACGGTACGCCGTTTACCGCCGACGACATCGTCTTCGCGATGAACGACGTTGTGCTGAACAAGGAAATGTTCCCGCAGACGCCGAGCGCCTACCTCGTCGGCGGCAAGGCTCCGAAGGTCACGAAGGTTGACGACTACACCGTCAAGTTCGAATTCCCGGCTGCCAACCTGTCCTTCCCGGAAACGCTGGCGACCCCGCTGGGCCAACATCCGACGCTGTACCAGAAGAAGTACTGCTCGCAATTCCATCCGGCGTACAACAAGAACGTCCAGGCCGAATTCGCCAAGGCCAACGTGAAGGATTGGCCGTCGCTGATGCGCGCCAAGTGCTCTGACATCGAGCTGCCCTCGCGCTGGAGCACCACTGAGCGTCCGTCGATCGATCCGTGGCTGATCAAGGAGCCGTACGGCGGCGCCGTGACCCGCGTGGTCATGGAACGCAACCCGTACTACTGGCAGGTCGACCCGGCCGGCAAGCAACTGCCGTACATCGACCGTATTCAGTACGCAGTCGTGTCCGACCTGCAGGCCATCATCCTGGCGGCAACCAATGGTCAATATGACATCGAAGCCCGCCTGCTGGGCAGCGACGTGACCAGCCGTCCGCTGCTGCTGAAGAACCAGCAGAAGGGTGGCTACAAGGTGTTCGGCCAGACCAGCGCGAACGCTAACGCCGCCGGCCTGTGGCTGAACCAGACCACCAAGAACGACAAGCTGCGCAAGCTGATGGTCCAGCACGACTTCCGCCAGGCGCTGTCGCTGGCCATGGATCGTGAAGAGATCAACAAGGTGGCCTGGCTGGGTCAAGCTGCTCCGTGGCAGAGCGGTCCGTTCAAGGAATCGAAGTGGTACAACGAAAAGCTGGCCACTCAGTACCTGAAGCTGGACCTCGCGCAAGCCAACCAGATCCTGGATCGCCTGGGCCTGACCAAGCGTGACGCCGATGGCTATCGCACGTATCCGGACGGCGGCCGCGTGTCGCTCGACGCGATCGTGATGATCGACCGTCAAGCCATGGTGCAAACGCTCGAACTGATCCGCCGTCAATGGCAAAAGGCCGGTATCGAGCTGGTGATCAAGGGTTCGGAACGCTCGCTGTTCTACAACCGCGCGACCGCCAATGAGTACGACATCTCGATCGACGTCTTCCCGGGCGGTCTGGATGCCACGCTCAATCCGCGTACCTACGTTGCGGTCCACCCGCTGGAGTCCCGCATGAGCCTGGAATGGGCCAAGTGGTACCTGTCGGGCGGCAAGCAAGGCATCGAGCCGAACGAAAGCATGAAGAAGCGCATGGCCCTGTACGACCAGTTCGTCGCGGCCAAGACCCAGTCGCAAGCGCTGAGCCTCTTCAAGCAGATCCTGCAGATCTCTGCGGACGAGTTCGAAGTCATCGGCACGGTCCGTCCGGCTGTGATCTCCTCGCTGCGCAGCCTCAAGCTGCAGAACGTCAACGAGAAGATGCCGTTCGGCTGGCCGTATGCCACGCCGAGCCTGTCGCTGCCGCAGCAGTGGTACTTCACCAAGTAATGCCGAAAGCCTAGCTGTTTGAGGCGCCGTCCCCGGAGCGATCCGGGGACGGGTTGCGGGGGACGCAGTAAGTTAAGTCCCGGAATCGCTGTGGCGAGCTGCCGCAGTCGTTACAACCATTCCGGGACTTAATTGGGTCACCGTCAGGTTTTTTATCAGCTTTAATCTTAGCGAGAGCTTAATCGTGCTTTCTTTCATATTCAGGCGCTTTCTGTCGGCCATTCCATTCTTCATCCTGGTATCGCTGACGGTATTTGTGATCATCCAGTTGCCCCCGGGCGACTACGTCGACAGCTGGGCGGCCCAGATGTCGGCCTCGGGCTCCACCGTTGATGCGGTGATGATGGCCAACGAGCGCGCTCGTCTCGGCCTCGATCAGCCGATGATCGTCCAGTATGTTCGCTGGATCTCGGACATCGTCCTGCATGGCGACTTTGGCCGTTCCTTTACCTGGAACCAGGCCGTCTCCGAACTGATCGGCGAAAGCATGGGCTACACCGTTCTGATGACGGTCGGTTCGCTTTTCCTGTCGTGGATGATTGCGCTGCCCATCGGCGTCTATTCCGCCGTCAAGCGTTATTCGGTCGGTGACTACGCTTTCACCTTCATCAGCTTTGTGGGCCTGGCGATTCCGCCGTTCCTGCTGGCGCTGATCCTGATGTACCTGGTGAAGGAGTACACCGGCCAGGTCCTCTCGGGTCTGTTCTCCGAAGAGTTCCAAGGCCAGAACGTGCCCTGGTCGTTCGCCAAGTTCTTCGATCTGTGCAAGCACTTGGTCATCCCCGTGATCATCATCGGTATCTCGGCGTCCGCCAGCCTGATCCGGATCATGCGCGCCAACCTGATCGACCAGCTCTCGCAGCCGTACGTCGTGACCGCGCGCGCCAAGGGCCTGACCGAGAGCCGTCTTCTCTTCAAATACCCGGTGCGCGTGGCGCTGAACCCCTTCGTCAGTACGCTGGGTTCGGTTCTGCCAACGCTGGTGAACGGCGGTACGACGGTGTCGATCGTGCTGTCGATGCCGACCGCGGGCCAGATGCTCTACAACGCACTGCTCGTGCAGGATATTTATTTGTCTGGCGCCTTGCTGCTGTTGATCTGTCTGCTGACCGTGGTCGGTACGCTGATCTCCGACATTCTGCTGGCCATTCTTGACCCCCGCATTCGGATGGATTGATTGAAAAATGAGTGAGACGACAGCTACGACCGCTCAGGTCAATATGAGCAACCTGCGCGGTGGCATTGAGTACGCCTCGCAGTGGAAGCTGATGTGGTATCGCTTCAAGAAGCACCGCCTGGCCCTCATCAGCGCCATCGTTGTGTTGCTCGTGTACATGGTGACGATGTTCGCCGAGTTCTTTGCCCCGACCAATCCAGAAGGGCAAGCGGACGATCCGGCATCCGACATGCGCACGGCCGACTTCGCGGCACACCCGCCGCAGATGCTGCACCTGTGGGACAACGGTTCGTTCCGCCCGCACGTGATCCTGAAGAAGCAGGACCGCGATCCGGAAACGCTCGAACTGAAGTTCGTGCCGTTCAAAAAGGTCGACGTCGGCTTCTTCGTGCGCGGTTCCCAGTCCTACAGACTGCTCGGCATCGAATCGAATCTGCACTTCTTCGGTCCGAAGAACCCGAATGATCGTATGTTCCTGTTGGGCGCCGACGAGTCGGGTCGTGACCTGCTGACGCGTATTCTGTTCGGTGGCCGCTTCACGATGGCGCTGGGTCTGTTCGGCGTGTTCCTGAGCATGGTGCTGGGGATCATCTTCGGCGGTATCTCGGGCTACTACGGCGGCAAGATCGACTGGGCCATCCAGCGTATTGTGGAGTTCATCATCTCGTTGCCGACCATTCCTATCTGGATGGGGATGGCCGCAGCCCTGCCGAAGAACTGGCCGCCGCACATCCAGTACTTCGCCATCACCGTGATCATTTCGCTGATCGGCTGGACCTCCTTGGCGCGCGTGGTGCGCGGTCGCTTCCTGGCGATGCGTACTGAAGTGTTCGTGGTGGCAGCCAAACTGGACGGCTGCAGCGAAGGTCGCGTGATCTTCCGTCACATGCTGCCGTCGCTGGCGAGCCACATCATCGCAGCCGTGACGCTGGCGATCCCGAACATGATCATTGCGGAAACGTCGCTCAGCTTCCTCGGCCTGGGTCTGCAACCGCCGGCGATGAGCTGGGGCGTGCTGCTGCAAAGCGCGCAGAAGATCAATGTGCTCGACAGCATGCCGTGGCTGCTGCTGCCCGGTGCGGCGGTGGTGATTTCCGTGCTGGCGCTGAACTTCATGGGTGATGGCCTGCGTGACGCTGCCGACCCGTACGCCCACTGATCCATTACGCAGAGTCTAGAAAATGGTTGATAACGTGAATACCGTCGCAGCGCCGAACGCCAGCGACATCATCCTGGATGTGCGTAATCTCCAGACGCACTTCGGTACGGGCGACCGCGCCGTGCGCGCAGTCGATGACGTCAGCTTCCGCATGCAGCGCGGCAAGACGCTGTGTATCGTCGGTGAGTCCGGCTCCGGCAAGACCGTGGCCGCTCGCTCGATCCTGCAGATCGTCGACTTTCCGGGCCGCATCATGGGCGGTCAGATGCTCTACAACCCGGGCGAAAAAGGCACGGGCGTGGTCGATCTGGCCAAGCTGCATCCGCGTGGCAAGGAAATCCGCTCCATTCGCGGTCACCAGATCGCGATGATCTTCCAGGAGCCGATGACTTCGCTGTCGCCGATCCACACGATCGGCAATCAGATCACCGAAGCCATCCTGCTGCACCAGAAGGTGGATCACGCCGAAGCACGCGCACGCGCCATCGAACTGTTGCGCCGCGTCGAGATCCCCAACCCGGCCGTCGCGATCGACAAGTACACGTTCGAATATTCGGGCGGTATGCGTCAGCGCGCGATGATCGCCATGGCGCTGGCCTGCAACCCGAACATCCTGATTGCCGACGAACCGACGACGGCGTTGGACGTGACGACGCAGGCCGAAATCCTGGCGCTCATCAAGGAACTGCAACAGGCGTACGGCATGTCGGTTCTGTTCATCACGCACGACATGGGTGTGGTGGCGGAAATCGCCGACGAAATCGGCGTGATGCGCAACGGCAAAATGCTCGAATTCGGGCCGGCGGAGCAGATTTTCTACAACGCGCAGAACGAGTACACCGGCCAGTTGATCGATTCCGTACGCAAGCTCGAAACCTCGGCGCGCAAGGCTCGCAAGAGCACCGTGACGACGACCAAGCTGCTGGAAGTCCGCAACCTGTCCAAGGTCTATCCGGGCCGTAAGTCCTTCATCAAGGGCACGACCAGCGCTCCGTTCAAGGCGCTCGACAACGTGTCGATCGACCTGTACGAAGGCGAAAACCTGGGCGTGGTGGGCGAATCCGGTTCGGGCAAGACGACGCTGGGCAACTGCATCATCCGCGTGCTGTCGACGTCGGGCGGCGAAATGCACTACAACGCCTCGTCGGGTCAGGTCATTGACCTGGCCAAGTCCAGCAAGCACGAAATGCAGCATATCCACCGTGAAATGCGCATGGTCTTCCAGGATCCGTTCGCTTCGCTGAACCCGCGCATGACGATCGGCCAGATTGTTGGCGAGCCGCTGCTGGTCAACGGCCAGCTCAAGGGCAGAGCGCTGCGTGATCGCGTGGCTGAACTGCTGGCCATGGTGGGTATGCCGTCGCTCGCGATGGACCGCTACCCGCACGCGTTCTCGGGCGGTCAGCGTCAGCGCATCGGCGTGGCACGTGCCCTGGCACTGAACCCGCGACTGATCATCGCCGACGAGCCGACCTCCGCACTGGACGTGACGCTGCGTTCGCAAGTTCTGGATCTGCTGCTGGACCTGCAGGAGAAGCTCAAGCTCTCCTTCATCTTCATCAGCCACGACATCGGCGTGATCCGTTACTTCTGCGACCGCGTGGCCGTGATGTACAAGGGCCAGGTGGTAGAAACCGGCCCGGCAGACAAGATCTGCTCGAACCCGGAGCACCCGTACACGAAGGCGCTGATCTCGGCCGTGCCGGGTACGCACCCGCGTGACAAGCGCATCGTCAATCGTCACCGCTACATCGTCGACGGCAAGAACGCGCTGGCAGGTTCTTGATCTGCTTCTGCTGCAATGAAAAAGGGCTGCGAGAAATCGCAGCCCTTTTTTGTGCCCGGCGGTTTCGTATATTCACGCCATGTGTTGTGCGTGCTGTGCCAGGGCTTGGTGCGAGTGTTCGGACATGACAAGCACCAGCTTCTGCGTGGCACGGGTGGCGCCGACAAAGAGCTTGTGAAGGCTGATCTCGTCGGTGGTGTCGAATTCGATCTCGGTCAGGATGACGCACGGACAGCTCTGGCCTTTGAAGCGATAGACCGTCTCCAGCAGCAGCTCACCATCGCTGAATATGGGACTCCCGAGCATGTCGTACTGACCGGTGAATTTCTTCAGGCGATTGGATCCCAATTGCTCGAGGGCCATCAGCGCTGACTTGTCGCGGCCCTTGAAACTGATGATCGCGATCATGTCGCGACGAAAGCCGGCACCCAGGCATTCGGTGACTGCGCGTCGCGTCGCTTCCGAGAGGCCCGTTTCATCAGTGTAAGTCTTCACGCTCATGCCGCCGCTGCGCAGCGGACTGCCACTGTGCGTAATGTGAGTCAAGCCAAGCAACTCAGTGATTTGCGACAGCATGTCGCCCGGCGTACGGTAGTTCGTGTCGGATCGGATGCGTACCCAATCTGCCAATGCCACGCTTTCGCGCTTGTAGAGTCTCTGCATCGGGTCTTCGAGCCACCAGGCCCGGCCTTCCGGCCGCAGCAAGCGAATCAGGTTGTCGAACCACGCAGGTTCAAAATCCTGCCCCTCGTCGACGATCAGCTCGTCGAACTGCCACGCGGAAAGATCCGCCTCTGCAGGGAAGGGCGCTCCGATCCGGTCGAAAGAGTCGGCTGATGAGTAGTCGGGCGTCACACCCAGGCTCCGCGTCACCCTGCTGCAAAGGTGGTGATACGTCGCCACGGTGGCCTCTGGCGGCACGATGGTGGCAATGTGGTCGGCCAATGGCCGGTTGTAGCAGACGTAGAGTACGCGTCGGCCGGCACGGACACCGTCTTCCAGTGCCGCAAGCGCCAACTGTGTCTTACCGGAGCCTGCAGTGCCGACGACGTGCAGCCGATGCGGCATGCATTCGATTTGCCGGGCCCAGTGCGCTAGTCCGCCTGATAGACGCGTGTAGAGCTGGTCAGCCTGGTTGACGAAGGCGCGCACGTCCGGGGCTAGGGATAGTTCGTTGCTGAAGAAACGGCACACCTTTGTGACCGCATCCGGGGATTCGAAATCGGCCGGCAGCAACTGCTGTATCGCGTGGCAGAGCATTTCGCGTCTGGGGGCGTCGACGATCCGCTCCGGCAGGACGCCAACCGTTCCCGGGTCGCGGATCGTGTAGTCAGGGCAGTAGAGCAGGGCGTCTATGCGAACAGAACGCCCCGGCGCGAGCTCGCGCGAGAGGCGTTGTCGAAGTGCATCCGCGGCTTGCGCCATATTGGACACAAGCGATCTGGTGGACTTGTCGAACGGGCCGGGCCCGTTCGCCGGTACTTCGCGCAAGAACCCGTTTTTCTGCTCGATGAGCAGAACATCTCCCGCTGGCGATACAACGACAAAGTCGACGTCTCCCACCATCAACGAGCCCTGCTGGAGGCGAGTCCAGTGCACGCCGTGGAAGACGGTGAACGACGCGGGCAGGTTTTTCTCGAATAGACTCAGCGTTTCGATCTCTCTCGCCGCCGCGCCAACGGCGGTCAGTTCTCGCCAGCCGTCAGGAATGATTCGCGCCACTGCTTCTCTCCGCAATGGATTGGGATGGGGAATCTTATGACATCGTGGCGCGGGAGTGCATTGATCGGCACCCGCTCGGCGCGCGTGCAACAAAAAAGCCGCATCCCCAAGCGAGGATGCGGCTCTTATGCGGCGCCCAAGCGCCGTTGTCTGGTGGGCCCCCCGAGAGTCGAACTCGGCACCAACGGATTCCGGTTTGTGTGACTTTCGCCACTCCCTGGACTATGCCTTCACCATAGCGTGTGCCTTAGGTGGGTGCCGTCTAGTCTCTACACCTTCAACGGCGCGGATGCGCCGAAGCTTGGCTCGGCGTTGCCCTATGCCGGAGAGGCACTTAGGTTTCGCCGAATTTGACACCATCCCGTGCATCGTTTCCGTATGCACGGCACTCTTTGCGGGCATTTGCGACGGATCGCGTCGTGCCCTGCGAATGAGTCCGCTGCTCTAACCAGGCATGAGCTAGAGGCCCTGGAACTGCTTCATGACAAGGGCATGCTGCTGCCTCGTCATGAAAAGCCCGGATCGGCGAACCGGTCCGGGCGGGAAGTGTATCAGCCTTCGCCGTCGAGGAAGCTGCGCAGCTTCTCGGAGCGCGACGGATGGCGGAGCTTGCGCAATGCCTTGGCTTCGATCTGGCGAATACGCTCACGCGTGACGTCGAACTGTTTGCCGACTTCTTCCAACGTGTGGTCGGTATTCATCTCGATACCGAAGCGCATGCGCAGGACCTTGGCTTCACGCGGCGTGAGCGAATCGAGGATCTCGGCGGTGACTCCCTTGAGCGACGAATACATCGCGGCGTCCGCCGGAGCCAGCGTGGCGGTGTCTTCGATGAAGTCGCCCAGGTGCGAATCGTCGTCGTCGCCGATGGGTGTTTCCATCGAGATCGGCTCCTTGGAGATCTTCAGGATCTTGCGGATCTTGTCTTCCGGCATCTCCATCTTGATCGCCAACGTTGCCGGATCCGGCTCTTGCCCCGTCTCTTGCAGGATCTGGCGGGAGATGCGGTTCATCTTGTTGATCGTCTCGATCATGTGAACCGGGATACGGATCGTGCGTGCCTGGTCGGCGATCGAGCGCGTGATGGCCTGGCGGATCCACCACGTGGCGTACGTCGAGAACTTATAGCCACGACGGTATTCGAACTTGTCCACCGCCTTCATCAGGCCGATGTTGCCTTCCTGGATCAGGTCGAGGAACTGCAGGCCGCGGTTGGTGTACTTCTTCGCGATCGAGATCACCAGACGCAGGTTGGCTTCGGTCATCTCACGCTTGGCGCGGCGCATTTTCGCTTCGCCGGTGGACATCTGCTTGTTGATGTCCTTGAGGTCCTTGAGCGAAATCTGGATGCGTTCCTGCAGGTCGATCAGCTTCTGCTGCTCTTCCAGCACTGCCGGCTGCATGCGGATCAGCGTTGCCACGTAAGGTGCGCCGGTAGCGATCTCGCCCTTGAGCCAATCGAGGTTGGTTTCGTTGCCCGGGAAGGTCTTGATGAAGTGCTGGCGCGCCATGCCGGAGCGATCCACGCACAGCTCGAGAATCTTGCGTTCGTGCTTGCGCACGTCTTCCACCATGTGGCGCACCGAGTCGCACAGGCTTTCGGTGATGCGCGCGGTGAAGCGGATGTTCATCAGTTCGCCGCTGATCTGGTCGTGCAGCTTGATGTACGTCTTGTCGTGCGAGCCCTTCTTGGTCAGCGCGGGGATCATCTTCGTGTACAGGCCACGGATGACCTCGAAGCGCTCCAGCGCGTCGGCCTTGAGTTGCAGCAGTGAGGCGGATACGGCGCCACTGCCGCCATCGTCATCCTCGTCTTCTTCTTCGTCGCCGCTGTCGGATTCGACTTCTTCGTCGTCATCGGATTCGGGCATCGAGGCGGCCGCCTCTTCTTCTTCGACCGCGTTGGGGTCGACCAGGCCGTCGACCAGTTCGTCGATGCGCATCTCATCCTTGCTGACCTTGTCGGCCATGGTCAGGATGTCGGCAATAGTGGTCGGGCAGGCAGAAATCGCGATGACCATGTGCTTGAGGCCATCTTCGATGCGCTTGGCGATCTCGATTTCGCCTTCACGGGTCAGCAGTTCGACGGTACCCATTTCGCGCATGTACATGCGAACCGGGTCGGTCGTGCGGCCGAATTCGGAGTCCACCGACGCAAGCGCTTGTTCGGCTTCTTCTTCGACTTCTTCGTCGACCACGGCCGTCGGCACGCTGTCGGACATCAGCAGGTCTTCGGCAGCCGGAGCTTCGTCGAAGATCTTGATGCCCATGTCATTGAATGTCGAGATGATCGTTTCGATCTGCTCGGCATCGACCATCTCGTCTGGGAGATGGTCATTGACTTCGGCGTACGTGAGATAACCGCGCTCCTTGCCGAGCGCAATCAGCGACTTCAGGCGGGTGCGGCGAATTTCGGCGTCGGCTGCGCTCTCGGAGGGCAGCGGATCGATCGGCAGTTCTTTTTTGTCTTTCGCCCGGACGGCTTTCGCTTTGGGAACGTCTTTGCGAACTGTCTCTTTTGCTTTGGCCATTACAATCCTCGGATCACGGGCAGGAACTCTGATTTCCCCGATCGACAAATCGGGGAAACCGGCAATTTTAGCGTGGACTCAGTCTGCCTGTCCAGACTTAAGCTTCTGTTTTTCCTTGAGAAGCGTTTGCAGCTGCTGTAACTCTTCAGGGTTCGGGCCGCGCGACGCCATGCGTTGGTTCAACTCAGCGATGCGCGTTTCCACGGTGTGCAGACGATGCTTCAACAATAGATCGGACAACACCGTTGTGGCAGTGTCTTCCGTGTAATGATTGTTTTCGAGCGCCGACAGGAGGTCTCCGAATACCGCCTCTACTGGCGTATCGCGGAACCTTTCATAGAACATCGCCAGCGACCGTGCCTCCAGCGCGCCGTCATCGAACGCATCGAGCAGGGCGAGCAGGGCGGACTTCTCCGGGGAGTCCTCCAGGGCAAGCGCTACCTCGAACGGAACGTGCCCGCAGAGATTCGGGTATGCCGCCAGCACGCGCAGCAGCTGTCGCAACGGGCTCACGGGGCCGGTGCGGGGCGCCTGTCTTGGCGCAGCCTTGCGAGGTTTTCCCGATGCCGTCTTGAGCCCGAGCGCAGTCTCTATCTGTCCTTCAGGCAGCCCGCTGTCCTCGGCGAGCGCCCGGATCAATTGCAGGCGCAGCACCGGAGCGGCTACGCGGGGTACGAAGTCTTTTGCTACGTGCACGAGTCGTGCCCGTCCTTCGGCGGTCGTCAGATCATTGTCCTGTCGCAGTTCGCGCATCAGGAACTCGGTCAGTGGCATGGCGTCTTCGACGGCGCGGCGGAATGCCTCCAGGCCGTTTTCGCGCACATAGCTGTCCGGGTCGTGCTCTGGTGGCAAGAACAGAAACCGCACCGTCTTGTCGTCCGAGAGTTGTTCAAGGCTGGCGTCGAGTGCCCGGCGCGCGGCTTTGCGGCCTGCCGTATCGCCGTCGAAGCAGAACACGATGCGTTCGGCCTGGCGGAACAGCTTCTGGATATGCGTGGGCGTCGTGGCCGTGCCGAGCGTGGCGACGGCTGCGCCGAAACCGAACTGCGCCAGTGCTACGACATCCATGTAGCCTTCAACGACGACGACGGTGCTGCTTTCACGGATGGCCTGCCGCGCCTGCCACAGACCGTAGAGTTCGCGACCCTTTTCAAATAGCGGTGTTTCGGGCGAATTCAAGTACTTGGGTTCGCCCGCGCCGATGATGCGTCCGCCGAATCCGATGACATTGCCGCGCTGATCGAGGATCGGGAAGGTGATTCGCTCGCGGAAGCGGTCATAGCGCCGGCCTGCATCGTTCTGGATGACCAGGCCTGCCTCGATGAGTGCCGCGTCGTCATAATGGCCCGGGAACGCGTTGCGCAACGACTGCCAGTCTTCACCGGCATAGCCGATGCCGAATCGTGCCGCGATCTCGCCGGTGAGGCCGCGCTTCTTGAGGTACTCGATGGCTGCGGGGGCGGTCTTGAGCTGGCTGCGATAGAAGCGCGCGGCAGTTGCCATCACCTCGATGAGCGACTGACCGTGCGCATGTGCGGCGTGATCGAAGCGCTCTTCGTCCGGCATTTGCATGCCAACCTGGCTGGCCAGTTCCTTGACGGTGTCGCGGAACGAGGTGCCGCCGTATTCCATCAGGAAGCCGATTGCCGTGCCATGCGCCCCGCAGCCGAAGCAGTGGTAGAACTGCTTGCTCGGGCTGACGGTGAACGAAGGTGATTTCTCGTTGTGGAACGGGCAGCACGCCAGATAGTTCGCTCCTCCCTTTTTGAGTGGTACATAGCGCTCGATCACGTCGACGATGTCGACGCGCGCAAGCAACTGTTCCACGAATGAGGGTGGGATCATCGACTGCGGGTTCGTCCGGTGTGCTTGTTGCGAAGCGGGCCGCCGAGCGGCCCCGATTGCTGAATAACGGTTGGTTTCGTCGCGGGTTTACTTGCTCAGCGCGGCCTTGACCTTGGCGGATACGGCCTGCATGTCAGCGCGCCCAGCCAGCCTGCCTTTGAGCAAGCCCATGACTTTACCCATGTCCGCCGGTCCGGCTGCGCCGGTCTCGGAAACCGCGGCCGTCACGGCGGCGTCGATTTCGCCTTCCGATAGTGCGGCCGGCATATAAGCGGTCAGGACTTCCAGTTCGAGTCGTTCCGCATCGACCAGGTCCTGCCGTTTGGCGGCTTCGTACTGGGCGATCGAGTCGCGGCGCTGCTTGATGAGCTTTTCAACGATGGCGACGACAGCCGTGTCATCGAGCGTAATGCGTTCGTCGACTTCCTTCTGCTTCATTGCAGCGAGGAGCAGGCGGATGGCGCCGAGTCGCGCAGTCTCGCGCGCACGCATCGCCGCCTTCATGTCTTCATTGATCTGTTCTTTGAGCGACATTGCTGGCCTTCGAATTCGGTGGGTGTTTTGCGGCAGCGGGCCGCAAAGCGCAAAAACCCGGATACCTGACGGCTCCGGGTCTTCCTGCTCTCATCAGACCGACGCCACTGGGCGCCGGAAGATGGGAATCAGTACAGCTTGGGCGGCAGCGTTTGGCTGCGCAGACGCTTGTGCAGGCGCTTGACCGCGGCGGCCTTCTTGCGCTTGCGTTCCGACGTCGGCTTTTCGTAGAACTCGCGGGCGCGCAGTTCGGTCAGCAGACCGGCTTTTTCGATCGTGCGCTTGAAGCGGCGAATGGCGACTTCAAACGGCTCGTTTTCCTTGAGGCGTACTCCAGGCATTCCTGTTTTCCTTGCTGGCTCTGAAGAGAGTGAGTCGGCGAATATACACCGCCCTGAGCCGAAAGTGAACGTGTTTATTCGTGCCGACCTTCGTTGGCCTGTCCGGGCGGGCGATCAGTCGCGTACACTACGTGGCATGAATCACCTTGTACTCGGCATCGAATCCTCCTGCGACGAAACCGGCATCGGTCTCTATGACTCCCGCGCAGGGCTGCTTGCCCATACCGTCTTTTCGCAGATCGACATGCATGCAGCCTACGGTGGCGTGGTGCCTGAGCTGGCGTCCCGTGATCATGTGCGCCGCATCATTCCTCTGATCCGTGAGGCTATGGCGAAAGGCGGGCGCAGCCTGTCGCAGATCACCGCGATTGCGTACACCACCGGTCCGGGCCTGGCGGGCGCGCTACTGGTTGGCGCCAGCGTGGCGGAGGCGCTCGCGACGTCGTTGTCGGTGCTGGCCTTGCCCGTGCATCACCTCGAAGGGCATTTGCTGTCGCCGATGCTGGCGACTGAGCCGCCGCATTTCCCGTTCGTCGCGCTATTGGTTTCCGGCGGTCACACGCAAGTGATGCGGGTGGACGGCGTGGGCAAGTACGAATTGCTTGGCGAGAGCGTGGATGACGCCGCCGGCGAAGCTTTTGACAAGACGGCCAAACTGCTTGGGTTGCCGTATCCCGGCGGTCCCGTTCTCGCTCGTCTCGCCGCGCAGGGGGTACCGGGGCGATTCAAGCTGCCGCGTCCGATGATTCACTCCGGCGACCTCAACTTCAGCTTCAGTGGCTTGAAGACCGCCGTCCTGACGGCTGCGCGGCAACCAGGCTTTCTGCCAGATCAGCAGGCCGATCTGGCGGCTGAATTCCAGGAGGCAGTCGTCGATGTGCTGTGTGCAAAAGCGATTGCCGCCATTCGCCAAACCGGCCTCAAGCAGCTCGTGGTCGCTGGCGGCGTGGGAGCGAATGTGCGCCTGCGCGAACGGTTGCGTGACGAAATGGCTCGGCGTGGAGGCCGCGTATATTTCCCCGAACTGGAATTCTGTTCCGATAACGGCGCGATGATTGCCTTTGCGGGCGCCATGCATCTCATGGCTGGAAGGCAGCCAGCCGAGCGGGGTGGTTCATTTGCCGTTCGCCCGCGCTGGCCGCTGGCGGAAGTCAGCGGCTGATCGCTTCTTTTTTCTTGCCCAGCTTGCTCTCCGTGCCATTGAGCAAGCGCCGGATATTTTCGGCGTGCCGCCAGATCAGGACGGCGGCTAGCACGATGGTCGTTCCGACCCAGAGCGGGTCTCCCAAGACAAAGTGCGCCAGCGCAGGGGCGGCGACCGCAGCAGTCAGTGCGGCCGCCGACGAATAGCGGGACATCGCCGCGACCGCAATCCATACTGCCAGAGTCCCCAGGCCCACCAGCCAATGGATGCCGAACAAGACGCCCGCTGCCGTGGCCACGCCTTTGCCTCCTTTGAAGCGCAGGAATACCGAAAACACATGGCCGAGGAACGCCGCGATCGCCATGCCCGCGAGCAGTCGTGGCGAAAGCGCGAAGATGCCATGGGCCACCAGCGCCTTGGCGCCCCAGACCACCAGCCAGCCTTTGCCTGCATCACCCACAAGGGTGAGCAGGGCGGCAAACTTATTGCCGCTGCGCAGTACATTGGTCGCGCCGGGATTGCCGGATCCATATGAGCGCGGGTCCGAAATCCCCAGGGCGAGCGATACGATGACCGCAAAAGGGATGGAGCCGATGAGGTACGCGGCGAGCAAGGCTAGAATGCTGGTCGATGTGGCGGTCATGTTGTTGTAGTGCTGATGCGATGCGGGCGCGCGGCGCCCTGAAAGACAGGGAAATGGATTTTATCTTTGTGGAAGGTCTGCAGGTTGATGCGCGGGTAGGAATTTACCCGCGCGAGCAACTGGCTCCGCAAGCCGTGGAGATCAACCTTACTTTCGGCGTGCCCGAATCGGCAGCGGACCGCGACGACATCTCCGATACCATTGATTACGACAAGGTGGTTTCCCGCATTCGCGCTGTGCTTGCGGAACGGCATTTCAATTTGCTGGAAACACTTGGCGAATTTCTCGTAGGACTGATGTTCGAGGAATTCGGCGCGCCCTGGGTGCGGGTTTCGATCGTCAAGCTTGGTGTGCTGCGGGGCGTGCGGCGAGTTGGTGTCTATATTGAGCGCAGTCGCGAGGGCGTCGGCGTTCCACCTGCCCGCGGAAGCGGCGTCGTTTAGCTGCTTGAGTGATGTCCCGCAGAAAGCGCCCACCGCACCGAGTGTCGCTTTTGTTGTTTTTACAATCGGCTGAAAAAAATCCATCGCGCAGTCAAACGAATAAAGGCCATGAGGCGTACGCCCCATGGCCTTTCTTTTACCGGCCGCAACGATATTGCGACCAGTCGTATTACTTGATCAGCAGATCATCCAGCGTTTTGCCTTGTTCAAGTTGCTGCGAAACCCATTGCGGCTTGCGCCCACGGCCTGTCCAGGTTTGCGCGGCGTCACCCGGGTTGCGGTACTTCGGTGCCACCTTGGTTTTGGCTGCAGTGGCCTTCTTCGCCGTGCCGCGTTTGGCGCGAGGCCCTTCGGCAGCAGCCGGCTTGCCGATCACGTCATTAATGGACAGGCCCAGTTCGGCCGTCATTTTCTGGAATTTCTTGAGGAGATCACGCTTCGTGGTATCGGTGCGGCGGCTGATTTCCGTTTCGATGCGCGATTTGAGGCGCTTGAGTTCGCCAAGGGAGAGCTTGCTGAGTTCCATGTCGTCGGGCCCTTTTTGGATGGAGAGTTTGTCTCGACGTTCGCTGGTGGCCGGTGCGGTAAAGAGAATCGCAGCCGAGCGGACGTTTTATTCTGCCATCGAATATGCAGCCGACGCAAAGGGATTTACATTCGCAAATGAACCGCCATTCTTCGGGCCGGGATACCCTTGTGGTTGAATGCTCATCCGCGCGGGTGATGAACCTGATGCAGTTGTTTCAGGCGCTCGCGTGCAACGTGCGTATAAATCTGCGTGGTAGAAATGTCCGCATGGCCGAGCAAAAGCTGTACTACACGCAAATCGGCCCCATGGTTCAGCAGATGAGTCGCAAAGGCGTGGCGCAGCGTATGGGGCGAGATCAGTTCCTGGCGAATCCCCGCATCGATCGCGTAGCGCTTGATGATGTTCCAGAACATTTGCCGACTCATTGCAGTGCCAAAGCGAGTCAGGAATATCGCCTCGTCAGGCAGTTTAGCCAATGCCGGCCGCCCTTCGGCGAGATAGCGGCGCAGCCAGTCCAGGGCCCATTCGCCCAGCGGAACGAGCCTTTCCTTGCTGCCTTTGCCTATCACGCGGATGACGCCCATCGACATATCGACTTCGAAAATCTTCAGACCGACAAGCTCGGAGACCCGCAGCCCCGTGGCATAAAGGACTTCGATCATCGCTCTGTCGCGCAAGCCGAATACGCTGTTCGTATCCGGTGAATCGAGTAGAGCTTCGATCTGAGATTCGCTGAGGGTTTTCGGGAAACGCTGGGTCGCCATCGGTGGATCGATGTCCAGCGTCGGATCCGAAGCGATGCGGTTTTCAGTCAATTGAACGCGGTAATAGCGGCGCAACGCGGCCAGCACGCGGCGCTGCGTGGCCGGCTTCGAATGGCTGCTCAATTCCGTCAGATATGCGGCGATCGCATTCTTATCGGCATGCTGAATATCGCGCTGTTGCCGGCCAAGCCACTGCGCAAACAGTCGCAGATCGGAGCGATAGGCTTCGAGCGTATTTCGCGCAAGGCCATCCTGCAGCCAGACAGAGTCAACGAAATCATCGATGGCGGAAAGACTTGATTCGAATGCGCTCACAAAGCGCCCTCGTGCATGAGCAGCCAGCGCTTGGTATCGAGCAGCCATCCACTGCTGGCATGCGCGAAGCCGCCAATTCCCGATCGCGATATGACGCGATGGCAGGGCACGACGAGCGGGAACGGGTTGGCGCCGCAGGCCTGCCCGACGGCGCGTGCCACGCTGCCAAGATTTGCCGATATTTCGCCGTACGTGGTGACGGCGCCGCATGGGATGTCTGCGATCGCCTGCCATACGCGTCGCTGAAAGGCGCTTCCCCGCATTGCCAGGGGCAGCGAGAAGGGGCTCGTCGGATCGGTCAGGAATGCTTCGATCTGAACGCAGGCCTTGGCCGCCAGTACGTTATCCGGCGCCCGCAGCGGGGTGTCCGGCGGCAGGAAGGAAATCTCTTCGATGCTCTCGCCGCGGCCAGTGGCAACGCCGATCCGGCAGTGTGGTGCAGCGAGAACCGCATCGAAATGTCGAGAATGTTGGAGATTGGCGGGCGTCACTCCGCCATTATCTGCCCAGCAGGCGTTCTTTCAAATCGTCTTGAGCGGGGGTGTCACCGAGCCAGATATGCAGGAGCGCATCGAAAAAGTCTTTGCCGGCAATATCGGCGCCCTTTTGCACGTTATTGACCGTTACACGAGTGGCAGATCCCGTGAAATCGAGCGAAATTCGTGTTTTCGTCGGGGCTTTACCAATGCTCAGCATGGTGCTCTTGAGCGATTCGATGCGCGGAGCGAGCTTTTCGTATTCCGCCTTGGTCAGATTCTTGTGCAGACCGTCTACGAGCGCGTCGCTCAATTGTTCGGCAGTCAGTTCGCGCAAGGTAACCAGTTCAATGCGACGCGGCCCGAGACCCTGGTAAATGGCCGCCGGCGTATCCGCCTTCTGGGGCAAATACAGACCCATTGCATAGACCTTGAAAACGAGCTTTGTCCGCACACCACCGCCATTGAGCAGCAGTGACGAATCGTTGGCACGTATCTGGTCTTCGAACTGAATGCCTCCAATTTCGGCCGCGTGGGCGGCGGGCGTGGCGATTACTGCGCCAAGCGCCAGTGACATTACGATTGCGCGCCGTGCGTGCATGCCTTCTCTCCTTGTTGTGGTCTAGCCATACGGGTGCGTATGGCGCAGCGTACCAAAAACAAACCCTCCACGCAGGAGGGTTTGTCCCGAGTGCACCGATTGGCCGTCAGGTGGAACAGCTCATCACGCCGAAACCCGCGAGCGCGATCCCGATCCAGCACAGAACGACGCCCGGCGTGCGCATGTATTCATGTGCCCGGTTGGCCGGGACGAGTGTCCAGAACTTGTATTGCGGATAGCGGAAAAAGCCCCAGCCGGCCAGCGCCACGGCGATGCCTGCGAGGACCAGCAGAGCGCCCAATTGTCCGTGGCTCATGCGCGCACCTCTCCGTTGCCAAAGACGACCCATTTCTGGCTCGTCAACCCTTCCAGTCCCACTGGGCCGCGCGCGTGAATCTTGTCGGTCGAAATGCCGATCTCGGCCCCCAGGCCGTACTCAAAGCCATCGGCAAAGCGGGTCGAGGCGTTGATCATGACCGAAGCCGAGTCCACTTCGCGCAGGAAGCGCATGGCGTCCGTGTAGTTCTCGGTGATGATGGCGTCGGTGTGTTGCGAGCTGTAGGTGTTGATGTGCGCGATTGCCGCATCTAGTCCATCAACGACGCGCACAGCGATGATCGGTGCCGTGTATTCGGTGTGCCAGTCTTCTTCCGTCGCTGCCTTCAACAGATTGCTGTCGATGCCGGCTTCGCGAAGGACGGCCAGCGATTCAGGGCAGCCGCGCATTTCGACGGACTTGCCGGCGAGCATGCGGCCAACGTCCGGCAGGAACTGCTTGGCCACCGCGCGTGCCACCAGCAACGACTCGATTGTGTTGCACGTGCCGTAACGCTGGGTCTTAGCGTTCTCGACAATGGGCACGACCTTGGCCGGATCGGCCGCGATATCGATATACACGTGGCAATTGCCGTCCAGATGCTTGATGACCGGCACGCGCGCTTCGCGCGAAATGCGCTCGATCAGGCCCTTGCCGCCACGCGGGACGATCACGTCGACGAATTCCGGCATGGTGATCAACTCGCCTACGGCTGCGCGGTCGGTCGTTTCAATGACTTGCACGCCGGCTTCAGGCAAGCCGGCGGCCGCTAGGCCAGCACGCACGCAGGCTGCGATTGCCTGGTTCGATTGAAGCGCTTCCTTGCCGCCCCGCAGGATTGCGGCGTTGCCACTCTTCAGGCACAGGCCCGCGGCGTCGGCCGTCACGTTCGGACGTGCTTCATAGATGATGCCGATCACGCCCAGCGGCACGCGCATGTGTCCGACCTGGATGCCGGAGGGGCGGCGCTTGACATTGGTGATCTCGCCGATCGGGTCGGACAGGGCAGCAATCTGTTCCAGCCCTTGAGCCATGCTTTCAATGCTCTTCGGGGTCAGCGTCAGCCGGTCGACCATCGCAGGCTCGAGGCCATCGGCACGTGCCTGGGCCAGGTCGCGCGCGTTGGCGTCGAGAAGTTGCGGGGCACGTTGGCGGATAAGTGCGGCCATCTCGACGAGAGCCTTGTTCTTGGCGGCCGTGGAGGCTGCCGCCATCTGGCGCGAGGCGGCCCGGGCCTGGCGCCCGACCTGTTGCATATATTCTTTGATGTCCATGGTGAGGCGAACCGCTCGGTACACGGGTAATCCGCAATTAGACCACTGCTCAGGCAATGGTCCAAGAGGCCCGGGAAAGTCGACTGGCGCAAACGAATGAGCCCGTTTGCTTGACCATTTGGCGTGCGCTGGGGACACTTCGGCTCCGCGCGCCCAACCCGGGCGCGTGTCTTCTTGTGTCCGGCAGTGTTTCTGCCGAACTGATCATGCAACCGCGTTCTTCCCTGCTCGATCGCATCGCTCCGCCAGAAAGTCTTTGGCGCGACGGCAATTTCATGTGCGTCTTTTGGGCGACGACTTTGTCCGTGCTCGGCACCGCGGTCACTCAGATGGCACTGCCGCTCACCGCCATCCAGATGCTCAACGCCTCGGCGTCCGATATGGGTGTGCTGGCGGCCTGCAGGCTGTTGCCGTTCATTCTCGGGCTGCCTGCCGGCGCATGGATCGATCGCTCCCGCAAGCGTCACATGGCGATTGCCTTCGATCTGTTCGCAGCAGGCGGGTTGTTGGTGATTCCGCTCGCCTACGAGTTGGGCATGCTGTCGATGCCGATTCTGTACGTGGTGGCGGCCATGGTATCTACCACCGAAGCCATCGGCGGCTCGGCGCTGCAGGTCTTTGTGACGAAGCTGGTCGGTCGCGAGCGTCTGGTGTTGGCCAACAGCCGTCTCTCTGGAGCATCTTCGGCCTCGATGGTGGCTGGGCCCGCCTTGGCCGCGGCGCTGGTGGCATTGGCGGGCGCACCGCTGGCGATCATCGCCGATGCGGCCAGCTTTGTTGTTTCTGCATTCCTGCTGTCGCGTACCCGCTTCGACGAAGTGCCGTCGATTCACAGCGGTGATTTCTGGGCCGAGGTGAAAGAAGGCTTGGTGCTCGTCTGGCGCACGCCGATGCTACGCGCCCTGGTGGCGGTGGTGTTCGTGTGGATTACGCTCGAAGACAGCTTCAAGGCGCTCTACGTGCTCTTTGCCTCGCGCGAATTGGGCTTGCCGGCGGGTGACATTGCCATTCTCAATACGATGGGGGCTTTGGGCGGCCTGCTTGGCGCGGCACTCGCGCATCCGCTGGAGCGGCGCCTGCATATCCGGCGCGCGCTGCCGCTGGGCATTATCGCGGCCGGTTGCGGCTATCTGCTCTATCTGTTGCCGCAGGCCGGTGGCGGTTACACCGCTTGGGCTGCGGGCGCCGCACTATTGGTGGTCGATTGCGGCTCGGCCATCTACGTCGTCAATTATCTGAGCCTGCGCCAACGGGTGACGCCCGATGCGCTGCTGGGCCGCATGGTGACCAGCATGCGTTTCCTGACGATTCTCTTCGCGCCAATCGGCACGATCCTCATCGGTCACGCGGGTGACGTATTCGGGCTGGTCGCGACCTTCACCGGGATCGGCCTGGCCTGTGTGGCGCTCGGGCTGGCGGCGTTCCGCTGGTTGCCAGGAAATCAGGCTCGTACGTAGTCGACGAAGTCGAATGCGTGTTCGTTGCGATCGTCCGCTGCGTGCGGCTCGCGATGTGTTTCGGCGAACCCGGCAATCGCGGGAAAGTGAGCGTCGCCTTCGACCGCGGCGTGTACTTCGGTGATGTGCAGGGCGTTCGCACGCGGCAAGGCTGCGACATAAAGCTGGGCACCGCCAATGACGAACACCTGCGGCACGTCACCGGCGGCGCGCAGCGCTTCATCGAGCGAATGCACGACTGTCGCGCCTTCGAGCTGCAGGCCGTCCTGGCGCGTGATGACGATGTTGTGGCGACCCGGTAGCGGGCGCCCAAGCGAATCCCACGTCTTGCGCCCCATGACGATCGGGTGCCCGAGCGTGAGCGCCTTGAACCGTTTGAGGTCGTCCGACAGTCGCCATGGCAGCGCGTTGTCGCGGCCGATGACGCCGTTGTCGGCCACTGCGGCAATCAACGCAATGCGGGGAGCGCTCATACCGCCACCGGTGCCGGGATATGCGGATGCGGGTCGTAGCCTTCGATGGCGAAGTCTTCGAACTTGAACGAAAAGATGTCGCGAACGTCAGGGTTCATGACCAGGCGCGGCAGCGGGCGTGCTTCGCGCGACAGTTGCAGTTGGGCCTGGTCGAGGTGATTCAGATAGAGGTGTGCGTCACCCAGCGTGTGCACGAAGTCGCCAGCCTTCAGTCCGCAAACCTGGGCGATCATGTGCGTGAGCAGGGCGTAGCTCGCAATATTGAAAGGCACACCGAGGAAGATGTCCGCACTGCGCTGGTAGAGCTGGCATGACAGCTTGCCGTCGGCCACGTAGAACTGGAACAGTGCGTGGCAAGGCGGCAGTGCCATCTTGTCGACCTCCGCCGGGTTCCAGGCGCTGACGATATGCCGACGTGAGTCGGGGTTCTTCTTGAGGCCTTCGACCAATTGCGTGATCTGGTCAACCACGCGGCCGTTGCCGCCTTCCCAGCGGCGCCATTGCTTGCCATAGACCGGGCCCAGTTCGCCACTCTCATCCGCCCATTCGTCCCAGATCGAGACCCCGTTGTCCTTGAGGTACTTGATGTTGGTGTCGCCCTGCAGGAACCACAACAACTCGTGGATGATCGAGCGCTGGTGCAGCTTTTTGGTCGTGACCATCGGAAAACCTTCCGCGAGGTCGAAGCGCATCTGCCAGCCGAACACGGACAACGTGCCGGTGCCGGTGCGGTCGGCCTTGCGATGCCCGTGCTCGAGCACGTGGCGCATGAGTTCGTGGTACTGACGCATGGGGATGAAAAGAGGTCGGCCGGAAGCGGGGCGGTCATTGTACCGGCCGCACATCGCATCGTGTTGCGTTGCCTCCGACCTGACGACGGGATCGGGTACAATCCGCGTTTTGTTTCGTTTCCCGGCGACCTGTGAAGACCACTTTCCTCGATTTTGAGCAGCCGATCGCCGATCTTGAGACCAAGATAGAAGAACTCCGGTTCGTTCAGGATGATTCTGCTGTCGATATCTCCGAAGAGATCGCGCGCCTTGAAGTCAAGCGCCAGGCGCTCACCAAGGACATCTACGGCAAGCTGACCCCGTGGCAGATCGCGCAAGTCGCACGCCACCCGCAGCGGCCGTACACGCTGGATTACGTTCAGCACATCTTTACCGATTTCGAAGAGCTCCACGGCGATCGCGCTTTTGCGGACGACAAAGCCATCGTCGGCGGTCTGGCGCGCTTCAACGGCCAGAGCTGCGTGGTGATCGGCCACCAGAAGGGGCGCGACACCAAGGAAAAAATCCGCCGCAATTTCGGCATGCCGCGCCCCGAGGGCTATCGCAAGGCGCTTCGTCTGATGCGTCTAGCCGAGAAATTCAGCGTTCCGGTCTTTACGTTCGTCGACACGCCGGGCGCCTATCCCGGCATCGATGCCGAAGAGCGCGGCCAGTCGGAAGCCATCGGCCGCAATCTTGCCGTGATGGCCGAACTGCGTGTGCCGGTCATCACCACCATCATCGGCGAAGGCGGCTCGGGTGGTGCGCTGGCAATTGCCGTGGCCGACCAGGTGCTGATGATGCAGTTCTCCACCTATTCGGTGATCTCGCCTGAAGGGTGCGCGTCGATTCTGTGGAAGAGCGCCGACAAGGCTGCCGAAGCGGCCGAGACCATGGGTATCACCTCTGCTCGCCTCAAGTCGCTGGGTTTGATCGACAAGATCGTCAATGAGCCGGTGGGTGGTGCTCACCGCGATCATCGTGCCGTGTCGCAGACGCTCAAGCGCGCTCTGCAGGATGCACTACGCGGCCTGTCCGACCTGTCGACGGACGCGCTTCTCGAAAAGCGCTACGAGCGCCTGATGAGCTACGGCAAGTTCAAGGAAGTCGCAGCCTGACATCCGCGCCGGCGATGTGCCGGCGCGTTTCTCTCAAGACGGGCGTCTGCACTGGCGCCCACTGATCGCGGAGCTTCGAGTGCCGGCGGTCGATTCCATTCCTGACCTGTTGTTGGGTCGCCTGACCGCGCGAGCCGAGGCTTTGCCGGCGCGCGGGCGGCGCCTGCTCGTCGGCCTCAGCGGCGGGCTCGATTCCACCGTGCTGCTGCATCTGCTTGCGCGGATCCACCTCGACGCAGGCTTTGCCCTGGAGGCTGCCCACGTCCACCACGGTCTGAATCCTCGTGCGGACGAATGGCTCGCGCACTGTCGCCATGTCTGTGCGGCACTCGGTGTGCGTCTGCATGAATGCCGCGTAACGGTGACCGCATCCGGCAAGGGGCTGGAGGCGGCCGCGCGCGAAGCGCGTCACTCGGCGCTGGCGGCAATATCGTCCGACTGGATCGTGCTGGCGCACCATCGCGGCGATCAGGCCGAGACGCTGCTGCATCGCCTGGTGCGCGGAGCGGGCGTACATGGGGCTGGCGCCATGCGTGAGCGCGACGCGGAGCGCCGTCTGTGGCGTCCGTTGCTTGATGAGTCTCGGACGGCATTGCTCGTCTGGGCGCAGGCGCAGGGGCTGAGCTGGATCGAAGATGACAGCAATGCGGATGTCACCTTTACGCGCAACCGGCTACGTCACGAAATCCTGCCTTTGCTGGAGACTCATTTCGGAAGCGTCGAAGGCAATCTGGCTCGTGCTGCCCGCCATTTTGGCGAAGGGGCGCAGCTCCTTGATGATCTGGCGGCGATCGATGCCGATGCAGTAATGCCGTCCAAGCCCGGCTCGCGCGGGCGTTTGCGCGCTTTGTCGGCCTCGCGTGCGAGGAACCTCTTGCGTCACCTGCTTGCGTTGGCAGGCGCACGGATGCCGGATTCGGCGCGCCTGGACGACGCGCTGCGTCAATTGCATGGCGATGCCGCCGTGCGGGTGCCTATGGATGCTGTATGGCTGTGCGCCTACCGCGATCGCGTGTGGCTCGAGCAGAACGCTGCGGTCGAGCAGCCGGTTGTCTGGCAGGGCGAGCCTCTGCTGGCCTGGGGTGATGGCCAGGTTCGCTTCCTGAGAGTCGCGACTGGCGGGCTGGCGCTGGCCCCCGGCTGTTTGCTCGGACTGTCGGACGGGCATGACCGGCTGCGACTTCATGTGGGCGGCCCGTCCCGTCCGTTTCGTCTGTTGTGTCAGGAGGTCGGAATCCCTCCGTGGTGGCGGGCCCGGTTGCCGGTTTTGCGGGACGCTGCGGGTGTTCCGATCTGGATTGGCGGGGTCGGCGCGAACGTCGACAGCGCCGCAGCGGAGGGTTGTTCCGGGTGGTCCGTGCGCTGGGAGCCTTCGCGCAATGCGCATGATGCGCTGTGCCTTGACTCGTAACGCTATTTCTTACCGGACCGGGGGTGGTCCTGATAAAATAACAGGTTAATTTTTATACCAACCAACCCCAAAGTCCCTGGAGAAACTCTTATGGCAATCGAACGTACGCTGTCGATCATCAAGCCCGACGCCGTCGCCAAGAACGTGATCGGCAAGATCTACCAGCGTTTCGAAGACGCCGGCCTGAAGGTCGTGGCCGCCCGCATGGCGTACCTGTCCGAGCAGGAAGCCGGCCAGTTCTATGCTGTCCACAAGGAGCGTCCCTTCTACAAGGACCTGGTCAGCTTCATGACCTCCGGCCCGGTGATGATCCAGGTACTCGAAGGTGAAAACGCCATCGCCAAGAACCGCGAGCTGATGGGCGCAACCGATCCCAAGAAGGCCGACAAGGGTACCATTCGCGCCGATTTCGCCGACAGCATCGACGCCAACGCCGTGCACGGTTCCGATGCGCCTGAAACCGCGGCCGTGGAAGTCGCCTTTTTCTTCCCGGCGATGAACGTTTTCAGCCGCTAAGACAGGACAGGGGCGGGCACCGTCGGGCGACGCCCCGCAGAAGCACATGCAGAACCTTCTCGATCTCGATGCCAGCAGTCTGACCGCGTGGTTCGCCGAAATGGGCGAGAAGCCCTTCCGCGCGCGCCAGGTGCTGCGTTGGGTGCATCGGTTCGGCGAGTCCGATTTCGATGCCATGACCGACGTGGCCAAATCCTTGCGCGCGCAGCTCAAGGACACGGCCTGCGTGGTCTCGCCCACGCCAGTGCGTGACTCGGTCTCGTCCGATGGCACCCGCAAGTGGTTGTTGGACGTCGGCAATGGCAATGCGGTGGAAACGGTGTTTATCCCCGAGACCAACCGCGGCACCCTGTGCGTTTCGTCGCAGGCGGGGTGTGCGCTCGATTGCGCCTTCTGTTCGACAGGCAAGCAGGGTTTTAATCGCAACCTGAGCGCAGCCGAGATCATCGGCCAGTTGTGGCTTGCCAACCGTTTGCTCGGCGCCGACAAGGCGGGTGAGCGCGTGGTGAGCAATGTCGTCATGATGGGCATGGGCGAGCCGCTGGCCAACTTCGACAACGTCGTCGCCGCGCTCAACCTCATGCTCGACGACAACGCCTATGGCCTGTCGCGTCGCCGGGTGACCGTATCGACGTCCGGCATCGTGCCGGCTATCGACCGCCTGCGCGAGGCCTGCCCGGTGGCGCTGGCGGTGTCGCTGCATGCACCCAACGACGCGCTGCGCGACGTGCTGGTGCCCATCAACAAGAAATACCCGCTGAAAGAGCTGCTGGCGGCCTGCAACCGTTACCTGGAGCGGGCGCCGCGCGATTTCATCACTTTCGAATACGTCATGCTCGACGGTGTGAACGATTCAGAGGCGCACGCCCGCCAATTGGTGGATATCGCCCACCAGGTGCCGTGCAAGTACAACCTCATTCCGTTCAATCCGTTCCCCAACTCGGGCTTTCGTCGCTCGAGTACGCCTGCTATCCGCCGTTTCGCGCAGATCCTGATGGACGCCGGTATCGTCACTACCATCCGCAAGACACGCGGGGATGACGTGGACGCCGCCTGCGGACAGTTGGCCGGCCAGGTGCAGGACAAGACCCGCAGAACCCGAAACCGAGTGGTACCGATCAGCGAGGTGCGTGAATGAGGAAGTTGGTGATTGCCGGGTGCGCAGTGTTGCTCTCAGCCTGCGCGACGAACAATCCTGTCGGGCCGTCGACCCAATCCATGGCGCGGCCCGAGTCCGACCAGGCAAGTACTTCGGACGCCCGCTCGAAAGCCAAGATCCACGTCGAACTGGGCACGGCATATCTGGAAGGCGCCCGTTTCTCCGTGGCGCTCGATGAGGCCCGGACCGCTCTGGCGTATGACAACAGTTACGCGCCGGCTCACTTGCTGCTGGCGTCGGTTTTCAGCTATCTCGAGCAATACGATCAGGCCTTGCCTGAGTTCGAAACGGCTTCGCGCCTGGCGCCGGGTGACCCCGAAGTCAATAACTCCTACGGTTGGTTCCTGTGCTCTCGCGGACGGGAGAGCGAAGGCCTGCAGCGCCTGCTGCAGGCCGCGCGCAATCCTTACTACAACACGCCGGGCAAGGCCTATACCAATGCCGGGCTCTGCTATGTGCGGATGAAGGATGACGCCAGCGCCGAGGCGCAATTCACCCGCGCCTATCAGCTGGATCAAGGCAATCGCGTCGCGTTGTTCCAGTTGGCGTCCATTTCTTACCGGGCTGGCAAGTACGAGGGGGCCAAGCAGTGGCTGGCGATCCTTCAGCGTCAGATGCCTGCCAGCACGCCGGAAACCCTTTGGCTGGGCCTGCGTATCGAGCGCAAGCTGGGCAATCGCCCCGCCGAATCCACCTATGCCATGCAGTTGCGCCGCGATTTCGCGACCTCCGACGAATACCAGGCTTTCATGCAAGGGAAATACGAGTGACGGATCGTCTTGCCGATACCCATCCCGAAGGGGGGGCGATGGCCGATGGGCAAGTCGTGCCCGAGGCGGCTGCGACTGAGGTGCCTGTGTGGCGCAGTCTGGCTGAAGCACGCGAGGCGCGTGGCTGGTCCGTGCAGGAGGTGGCGAGCCATCTGAAGCTGACCGTACGACAGGTCCACGCGATGGAAGAGGGCGCCATCGAGCAGCTTCCGGGGCTGGCCTTTGCACGAGGCTTCGTACGCAACTACGCGCGGCTGCTTGATCTGGACCCGGCGCGCTATCTTGATGCGCTCGAGCCGATGCAGGCTGCGCCGCAGTCGCTCGAGTCTCCCATGGAAGACCTGGGCCGTCTGCCCGGCGGCAGCGCGATCGGACGCTATCCGGCGCTGCCGGCCGCCGCGCTGACCTTGGCGCTGTTGGTGCTCGTGGTATGCGGTTGGTACTTCGGCTGGTTCGAACCGCGCGAAGAGGCTTCACTGGCAGACGTCGTGGCTCAGTCCGAGGCGCGTGCCAACATGGAAGCCGAGGCTTCGGCTGCGCTGGCGTCGGCTCCGATCGTCGCCAGCGTTGAGTCGGCCCCCGTAGCCGCTCCTGTTGCGAGCGCGCCGGTGGTTGCGCAATCCGTGCCCGTGGTGGTCGCCCAGTCCGCACCTCAGGCTGCGGCTTCGGCCCCCTTGGCAGCGGGCGAGCAGCGCGTGCGCTTCAATTTTTCGGGCGAGTCCTGGGTCGAGGTTCGCGACGGCGGCGGCAAGGTGATTTTTTCGCGCCTGAATCCAGCTGGTTCGGAGACCGAAGTCCAGGGCGCCGGGCCGTTGTCGGTTACCGTCGGCAATGCAGCGCAAGTGAAGGCGACCGTTAATGGCAAGGCGTTCGATATCCAGCCTTTCATTGCAGCCGGCAAGACCGTGGCTCGTTTCAAATTGCAGTAGGCCGCATCATGGATCAGAAAACCAACTCCGCTCCCCAGGCCGCAGGCGCCAGTGCCCGCCGTGCGACGCGTCAGGTCGCCATCGGCAAGGTGCGTGTTGGCGGAGAGGCGCCGATCGTCGTTCAGTCGATGACCAACACCGATACGGCCGATCACATCGCCACGGCCGTTCAGGTGGCCCAGCTGGCTCGTGCCGGATCGGAGATGGTGCGCATCACCGTCAACAATGATGAGTCGGCCAAGGCGGTGCCCAAGATCCGAGAGCAACTGCTGAAGATGAATGTGGATGTTCCCTTGATCGGAGACTTCCACTACAACGGGCATACCTTGCTGGCTGATAATCCGGCCTGTGCCGAGGTGCTCGACAAGTACCGCATCAATCCCGGCAACGTTGGCAAGGGCGCTAAGCGAGGCACGCAGTTCGCGCAGATCGTCGAAATGGCGTGTCGTTACGACAAGCCGGTGCGTATCGGTGTGAACTGGGGCAGCCTTGATCAGGCCGTGCTGGCTCGGATGATGGACGACAACGCGCGCCGTGCGGAGCCCTGGGATGCCGGCGCAGTGATGCGCGAAGCGCTGGTCGTGTCGGCGCTGGAGTCCGCTGCTCAGGCAGAGGATGTCGGCCTGACAGCCGACCGCATCATCCTGTCATGCAAGGTTTCGAGCGTGCAGGATTTGATCGCCACCTATCGTGAACTGTCGCGTCGCAGCGAATACCCGCTGCATCTGGGTTTGACCGAAGCTGGCATGGGCAGCAAGGGCATCGTGGCATCGACCGCGGCGCTGGCCGTGCTGTTGCAGGAAGGTATCGGCGACACCATTCGCATATCGCTCACGCCGGAACCCAACGGCAGTCGCGCGCAGGAAGTCGTCGTCGCACAAGAGATCCTGCAGAGCATGGGCTTGCGCGCCTTCACGCCGATGGTGACCGCATGCCCCGGCTGTGGGCGCACTACCAGCACGTTCTTCCAGGAACTGGCGCAATCGGTGCAGAGCTATGTTCGCGACATGATGCCGACTTGGCGCACCCAGTACGACGGCGTCGAAAATCTCACGCTCGCCGTGATGGGGTGCGTGGTGAACGGCCCGGGCGAAAGCAAGCACGCCAATATCGGCATCTCGTTGCCGGGAACGGGCGAAACGCCTGCAGCGCCTGTATTCATCGACGGCGAGAAGGCCATGACCTTGCGTGGCGACAACATAGCCGAGGAGTTCCGCGGCATTCTCGACAATTACGTCGCAACCAAGTACGTCCGCAAGGCAAGCTAAGAAGACGAGGCGCAGCCGTCCCCTCGGCGGCGCACAACAACATATGGCACAACAGAAACTGCAAGGCATTCGCGGCATGAACGACCTGCTCCCCGATGAGGCGGAGCGCTGGGAGGCGTTTGAAGAGATCGTCCGCGACTGGCTCAAGAGCTACGGCTACCGACCGATCCGCACCCCCATCCTCGAACCGACGGCGCTGTTCGTCCGCGGAGTGGGCGAGCATACGGATATCGTCGAGAAGGAAATGTACTCCTTCGAAGACCGCCTCAACGGCGAACAACTGACCATGCGCCCCGAAGGGACTGCTGCCTGCGTGCGCGCGGTCACCGAGCACAATCTGCTGTACGGTGCTTCGCAGCGCCTGTATTACATGGGCCCGATGTTCCGCCACGAGCGCCCGCAGAAAGGTCGCTACCGCCAATTTCATCAAGTGGGCGTGGAAGCGCTGGGTTTTTCCGGGCCGGATGTCGACGCCGAACTCATCGTCATGTGCCGGCGTCTGTGGGACGATCTCGGACTCGAAGACGTCACGCTCGAGATCAACTCACTCGGCGACGCCGCTGAGCGCGCACAGCACCGTCAAGCGCTGATCGCTTACCTGGAGCAACACCAGGACGTGCTGGACGACGACGGCAAGCGCCGCCTGCACAGCAATCCGCTGCGCGTGCTGGATTCCAAGAACCCTGCCATGCAGGAAGTGATCGAAGCCGCCCCGAAGCTGATGGACTTCCTCGGTGAAGAATCGCTCGAGCATTTCGAAGGCGTCACCGCACTGCTGCGTGAGGCAGCCGTGCCGTACCGCATAAACCCACGGCTTGTCCGGGGGCTGGACTATTACAACCGCACGGTTTTCGAGTGGGTCACCACGCGCCTCGGAGCTCAGGCTACCATCTGTGCCGGCGGCCGCTATGACTCGCTGATCGAGAGCCTCGGCGGCAAGCCTGCGCCCGCAGCGGGTTTCGCCATGGGCATGGAGCGCGTCATGATGATGTGGATGGACGGGCAGGAGTCCGGCCCTGTTTCGCGTCTGGACGCCTATGTCGTGTACCAGGGCGACGCAGCGCAGCGGCTCGGTTTCCGTCTCGGCGAAGAGCTGCGTGCGGCGGGATTCTCGGTAGTGTTCCACTGCGGCGGCGGCAGCTTCAAGGCGCAGATGAAGAAGGCCGATGCTTCCGGTGCGACCTATGCGATCGTCATCGGAGAAGATGAGGTCGCCACGCAGTCAGTGTCGCTCAAGCCCCTGCGCGAGGGTGGCGAGCAAGAGCGCATCGCGGTCGATGCACTGACTGATGAATTGGCTGAGCGTATCTACGGCTCGGAAGAGTAACCGGATTTTTTAGCAATACGGACAAGAGACGAACATGGCGGCTTACGACCTCGAAGAACAAGAGCAACTTGCCTCGATCAAGGCATGGTGGGAGAAGTGGGGCAACATCATCACCGGCGTGCTGGTGGTGTGCGCCGTGGTCGTCATCGGCTGGCGTGGCTGGGGCATGTACCAGGACAGCCGTGCAGGAGACGCCAGCGTGGCGTTCGCATCGCTGACCGATGCCATCCAGAAGAAAGACGTCAACGCAGTCAAGAGTATTTCAGCCAAGCTCGAGTCGGACTATGCCGGCACGGCCCAGGCGGACCTCGGCGCACTGCTGGCGGCCAAGGCCGCACTGGATGCCAACGACACGGCTGCCGCCAAGGTGCAGTTGCAATTCGTGGTGGACAAATCCAAGGACGCGCTGCTGCGTGACACCGCCCGTCTGCGTCTGGCCGCGCTGCAGGCTGACGAAAAGGCATACGACCTCGCGCTCAAGACGCTCGAAGCCGCGCCGGACCCCGCTTTCCTGGTGCGCTTCCTCGACTTGCGCGGTGACATCCTGGTTGCCAAGGGCGCGCTGACCGATGCCCGGACGACCTACCAGGCGGCCATCGACGAAATCAACAAGAGCACAGAGCAAAGCCCGCTCAAGCAGCTGGTGCAGAACAAGCTCGACGCCCTTGGGGGGGCCTGATCATGCGAGCCTTGCGCAGTGCGATTCTCTTCGCCGCCGTTGTCCCCATGTTGAGCGGCTGTTTCCTGTGGTCCAAGTCGGATAAGGGGCCCCAACCGACGCCGCTGGTCGCATTCCAGCAAAGTGCCGACTTGCGCACCGTCTGGCGCAACAACGTTGGCGATCTGGAAGACACCTTGCTGCGCCCCGCAGTGTCTGGCACGTCGGTCTTCGCAGCAGCCCAGAACGGCAATATCGTCCGCATCGACAACGGGCAGGAAAGCTGGCGCATTCGGGCGCCGAGCAAACTTGTCTCCGGCGTGGGCTCCGATGGCAAAGTCGTCGTCGCGGGCAGCGCCACGGGCCAACTGTTTGCCTTCGGGGCGGACAAAGGCGACCTGCTGTGGCGCATTCCGCTGGCTGGCGAATTGACGTCCGAGCCGCTGGTCGCCGACGGCCTCGTCGTGGTTCGGGTGGGTGACAATCAACTGCTGGCCTACGACACCAAGGACGGCAAGCGCCGTTGGGTGTACCAACGCGCGCAGGCTCCGCTGTCGCTTCGCACCCACACGGGCCTGACGCGTCTGGACGACGCAGTGTTGGCGGGCTTCCCGGGTGGCAAGCTGGTCGCACTGTCCGCGGGTTCTGGTTTCCCGCGTTGGGAGGCCTCGATCACTCAGCCCAAGGGTTCGAATGAACTCGAGCGCATGGTCGACGTCGTCGGCAATCCGGCCATCAGCGGCGAGTCAGCCTGCGTTGCCTCTTTCCAGGGGCGGGTCGGCTGCGTCGTGGCGCGTAGCGGCGTGCTTCAGTGGACGCGCGACATTCCGTCCGTCTCGGGCGTGAGTGCTGACGATCGCTTCGTGTACGTGACGGACGAGTCCGGCGCAGTGTACGCACTGGATGTGCGCACGGGGGCGTCGGCCTGGAAGCAGGACAAGCTCATGTATCGGGGGGTCGGTCGTCCGTTGGCGATTGGCAACCAATTCGTCGCGGTGTCCGATCAGCAGGGCTGGATTCACGTGCTGGATCGTACCGATGGCCATTTCGTGGCGCGCACGCAACTGGATAGCTCAGGCATTTTTGCGCCGCTGGTGAAGTACGCCGACAGCTTCGTCGCACAGACGAAGAACGGCGCGGTTTTCATGCTGTCAGTCCGCTGACGGCTCTGTATCTGGTAATGGTTTTGTGAGACCCACTCTCGTTCTCGTCGGTCGTCCCAACGTCGGCAAATCGACCCTGTTCAACCGGCTGACGCGTACGCGCGACGCCTTGGTGGCCGATCTGCCCGGATTGACGCGCGACCGTCACTACGGCGTTGGCCGAGTGGGCGACAAACCCTATCTGCTCGTCGACACAGGCGGTTTTGAGCCCTTGGCAAAAGAGGGCATCGTGGCCGAAATGGCCCGTCAGGCCGAAGCCGCCATCGCCGAAGCGGACGCGCTTTTGTTCATTGTCGATGGCCGTGCCGGCCTGACGCCCCATGACAAACAGATCGCCGATCGCCTTCGTCGAAGTGGCCGGCCCCTATATCTGGTCGTTAACAAGGCCGAAGGGATGAACCGGCCAGTGGTGGCCGCCGAATTCCATGAGCTCGGGTTCGGCGATCCGTTGGTGATTTCCGCTGCACACGGCGACGGCGTCAAGGCGCTGATGGACCTCGTGCTGGAGCGGTTTCCCCAGACCGAGACCGAGCAGGATGCCTCGCACGGTCCTCGCGTGGCGATCGTCGGCCGCCCGAATGTGGGCAAGTCGACCCTCATCAACGCCTTGCTGGGCGAGGATCGTCTGATTGCTTTCGACATGCCTGGCACGACGCGCGACGCCATCGCAGTGCCGTTCGAGCGAAACGGGCGTGAGTACACACTGATCGACACTGCCGGTCTGCGCCGCAAGGGAAAGGTCTTCGAGGCGATCGAGAAGTTCTCGGTCATCAAGACGCTGCAAGCCGTCGAAGAGGCTAACGTGGTCGTGTTGGTGCTCGACGCGAGCCAGGATATTTCTGATCAGGATGCTCACATCGGCGGGTTCGTGCTCGAAACGGGTCGAGCCCTGGTTGTGGCGGTCAACAAGTGGGACGACGTCGACGAGTATCGTCGCGAGCGCATCAAGGCGGATATCGCCAGGAAGCTACAGTTTCTGTCGTTTGCGCGCTTTCATTACATCTCCGCGCTGCAGGCTACCGGTATTGGCCCCCTGCTCAAGTCGGTGGATGGCGCTTACGGCGCGGCAATGGCCAAGTTGTCGACACCCCGTCTGACACGCGTGCTCCAACTGGCCGTCTCCAAGCAAGTCCCGCCTCGGCACGGTATTTTCCGACCGAAATTGCGTTATGCTCACCAAGGCGGTCAGAATCCGCCTGTGGTGGTGATCCACGGGAACGCCCTGGAGCACGTTCCGGCCTCGTATCAGCGCTATCTGGAACATTCGTTCGTCGAGGCGTTCAAATTGCAGGGCACACCGCTCAGGATTCAATTCAAGAGTACGCGCAACCCCTTCGCAGGCGAAGATTGACGCAGCTCAGCCGACTCTTCGGGGAAATCAAAAGTCGGTCGGGTACAATTGGTAGACTGGCAGCTTTTGCCCGTAGCGCGATAACATACATTCATAACAATACCGAGGGCCAACCATGAGCAATAAAGGCCAGCTTCTGCAAGACCCGTTTCTGAACATCCTGCGCCGCGAACATGTTCCGGTGTCGATCTATCTGGTCAATGGCATCAAATTGCAGGGGCACATCGAGTCGTTCGACCAATACGTCGTCCTGCTCAAGAACACAGTCACCCAGATGGTGTACAAGCACGCCATCTCGACGGTCGTGCCGGCACGTGCCGTGTCCATTCCGCACGAAAACGCTGGCGACGCTGCCAAAGAGTAATTCCCTGTTGTCCTGCATCCGGTGGGCCTCGCGCCCACTTCTCTCTGTCCTGTTCCATGTTTGAGCGTCCGGCCGCCGGCAATCGCGCCGTACTCGTTCAACTGGATTTCGGTGACGGAGGGCTCGCCGAGCGCGTGGCAGAACTCGAGCTCCTGGCTGGCTCCGCCGGAGCCGAGACGCTCGCCGTCGTCCAGGCCAAACGCCAATCGCCAGACCCGGCCCTGTTTGTGGGCAAGGGCAAGGCGCAGGAGATCGCAGATCTCGTCGCAGGTCACAGCGCGGACCTCGTCATCTTTAACCACGAACTGACTGCCGGCCAGCAACGCAATCTTGAACGCGTGCTGCAGAGGCGGGTGGTCGACCGCAATTCCCTCATCCTGGATATCTTCGCCTTGCGTGCCAAGAGCCACGAGGGCAAGTTGCAGGTCGAGCTCGCCCAGCTCGAGCACATGGCCACGCGGCTGGTGCGGGGATGGACTCACCTTGAACGCCAGAAGGGCGGTATCGGTTTGCGTGGTCCGGGTGAAACCCAGCTCGAAACTGACCGCCGGTTGTTGGGCGCGCGCGTCAGGCTCCTGAAAGAGCGCCTTTCGCAACTCGAGAAGCAGCGCCGCGTCAGGCGCCGCCAGCGGGAACGCACCGCGGTGCCCACGGTCTCACTGGTCGGTTACACGAACGCCGGCAAATCAACGCTTTTCAACGCGCTGACAAAGGCGGGCACTTACGCCGCGGACCAGTTGTTCGCGACGCTGGATACGACTTCGCGCCGGGTTTACCTGCGTGAAGCGAATGCCAATATCGTACTGTCCGATACGGTGGGTTTCATCCGGGACCTGCCTCACTCGGTGGTGGCGGCTTTTCATGCCACGCTGGAAGAGACGGCCAGTGCCGATCTGCTGCTGCATGTTGTCGATGCCTCTTCGGCCGACCGCGAAGCGCAGATCGACGTTGTAAACCAAGTGCTGAGGGAAATCGGCGCGGGGGATGTTCCCCAGATCGTCGTCTGGAACAAGATCGATGCGACGCACGGGCAGCCGGGTGTCGAACATGACGCCTATGGTAAGATCGGGCGCGTCCTCGTCAGCGCCCGGACCGGAGCGGGGCTAGATTTGCTCCGTTCGGCCCTGGCAACGCATTTGTTCCCGCCGCCCGAACCTCATTCTGAAGACGATCAGACAGGCTTGATATCAACGTGATCACTGGACTACTCATGTCGCTGAACGATCCACGCTGGGGCAACAATAACCAGGGTGACGACCGTCGAGGTAACGACCCTAGCCCTCCCGACCTCGAAGAAATCTGGCGCGACCTCAATCGCCGCCTCGCGGGTGCATTCAACCGCAAGGGGGGTGGTCAGCGCGGCAATGATGGCGGTGGGCCGCCGCCCGAAACGACCCGTCGACAGTTCGGCGGCGGTATCGGCCTCGTGGTGGCCGTGCTCGTCGTGCTGTGGCTGGCCAGCGGTTTCTATACCGTCGATGCCTCCGAGCGCGGTGTGGTGCTGCGCTTCGGCAAGTTCAGGGAAGTCACCGGCGAGGGCCTGAATTGGCGTTTGCCGTTCCCGCTGGAAACGCACGAACTGGTCAATGTCAGCCAGGTGCGCACTGTTGAAGTGGGATATCGCGGCTCCGAGCGCGCCAAGGATCTGCGCGAAGCGCTGATGCTCACGGACGACGAGAACATCATCAACATCCAGTTCGCCGTGCAATATACGGTGGCCGATCCCGAGGCCTTCCTGTTCAACAACCGCAACCCCGAAGAAGCGGTCAAGCAGGCTGCCGAAACCGCGATGCGCGAGATCGTCGGCAAAAGCCAGATGGACTTTGTCCTCTACCAGGGGCGCGAGGAAGTCGCCAACAGCGCGGCGCGTCTGATCCAGGATATTCTCAATCGCTTCCAGACCGGCATCCAGATCAACAAGGTCACGATGCAGAATGCGCAGCCGCCCGAGCAAGTGCAGGACGCATTCAACGATGCCGTCAAGGCAGGCCAGGACCGCGAACGCCTCAAGAATGAGGGTGAAGCCTACGCCAACGACGTCATTCCGAGAGCGCGGGGCGCTGCAGCGCGCCTGAGGGAAGAAGCCGACGGTTACGCGGCCCGCGTGGTTGCCCGCGCAGAGGGCGATGCGAGCCGCTTCTCGCAGATCCAGGCCGAATACGCCAGGGCACCGGAAGTTACGCGCAACCGCATGTACCTCGATGCCATGCAGCAGATCTTTGCCAACACCAGCAAGATCCTGGTGGACACCAAGGGCAGCGGCAATCTGCTCTATCTGCCGCTGGACAAGATCATCCAGAGCACGGGTGCAACCAACGGTACGCCAGTGCCTGAAAGCACGCCGCCAGCCGCTGCCGCCGAGCCCGCGCCGTCGGCGGCTGCCGCCGCGGGCGTCGATTACCGTAGTCGCGATGCCATGCGCTCGCGCGATCGCTAAGGGGAGCCGTCATGCGTGATCGTTTGCCGCTGATTGCCGGCCTCGTCCTGTTCGTCGTGGTCGTGCTGTCCATGTCTGTCTTTACCGTCGATCAACGCCAATATGCATTGGTGTTCCAGCTCGGCGAAATCAAGCGCGTGATTACCGAGCCCGGCCTCAAGTTCAAGTGGCCGCTTATCCAGAACGTACGTTACTTCGATCGTCGCATCCTGACGCTCGATACGCCGGAACCCGAGTTGTTCCAGACGTCCGAGAAGAAAAACGTACTGGTCGACCTGTTCGTGAAATGGCGCATCGCCGATCCCGGTCTCTACTACCGCAGTTTCGGTGGCGAGGAAGCCAAGGCGCGCAACCGTCTCGAACAGACCGTGACCTCCGGTCTGCGTGAAGAATTCGGTCGCCGCACCGTGCATGAAGTCGTCTCGGGCGAGCGCGCCCAGATCATGGAGCGCATGCGCAAGCGTGCGGAAGATGATGCGAGTCGTTTCGGCATGCAGATCATCGACGTGCGCGTAAAGCGTGTCGATCTGCCTACCGAGGTGAGCGAATCCGTCTTCCGCCGGATGGAAGCCGAGCGCAAGCGCGTTGCCAACGAGCTGCGAGCCACGGGTTCGGCTGAAGCGGAAAAGATCAAGGCCGATGCCGACCGGCAACGCGAAGTGATCATCGCTGAAGCCTATCGGGATGCTCAGCGCGTGCAGGGGCAAGGGGACGCCAAGGCGGCTGCCATCTACGCAGAAGCCTTCGGCAAGGCACCGGATTTCTTCCGGTTCTATCGTAGCCTAGAGGCCTATAAGGCCAGCTTCCGCAACAAGAACGACGTTCTGGTCGTCGACCCGAGCTCCGACTTCTTCAAATATTTCAAGGGAAGCGGCGCCACGCGCGAAGCGAGGTAAAATGCTGCGGTATTTGTTGACCGCCTTCGCGCTCATGCTTGTGCTCGAAGGCATTTTCCCTTTTCTCGCGCCTGCCGCTTGGCGGGAGACCTTTCAGCGACTGACCCGACTGGCAAATGGCCAGGTCCGATTCGTCGGCCTGGCCTCGATGCTCGTCGGCGTCGCGCTGCTGTTTTTCGTCAAGTAATCATTTGTCATGGCTCTGCCGCGCTGGGCGCTGCCCGAACACTTCGAAGATGTGCTGCCCGTCGAGGCCGCCGCGCTAGAAACACTACGGCGCCGCGTACTTGATGAATTCCGCGTCAACGGTTATCAGTTGGTCGTGCCACCGATGGTCGAGCACTTCGACTCGCTCATATCGGGGGCGGGCCGCGACATGGCGGCCAGCACCTTCACTCTGATCGATCAACTCTCTGGCCGTACGCTCGGTCTGCGGGCCGACATCACGCCGCAGGTCACACGCATTGACGCGCATCTGCTCAATCGGCAGGGCGTCACGCGCCTGTGCTATTGCGGTAGCGTGGTGCAGACCGTGCCGCGCGCGCTCAATTCGGCGCGTGAACAGGTCCAGGTTGGCGCGGAACTGTTTGGCCATGCTGGCATTGAAGCCGACGAAGAAATCCTGCGCTTGCTCACGCGCGTGCTGGATCTCGCAGGCATCGCGACCCGTCGCGTTGACCTTGGGCACATCGGGCTTTTCCGTGCGCTGGCCGCCTATGCGGGGCTCGATCAGCAGGGCGAGGAGACACTGTTCGCGATCCTGCAGACGAAGGATGTCCCAGCCCTGCGCGACTTCACCGCCACGATGTCAGCAGAGCCGCGTGCCGCACTTCTGGCGCTGCCCAATCTGTACGGCGACGCCAACGTGCTGGTTCGCGCCATGAGCGAACTGCCCGATATTCCGGGTGTGCGCACGGCGCTCGAAGAATTGCTGCACTTGGCCCGCCGTCTGGCCGATCAGCCGTTGTCCTTCGATCTGGCGGACCTGCGCGGATACCACTATCACACAGGGTTGGTGTTCGCTGCCTACTGTGGCTCGCTCTCTGCGGCAGTGGCATTGGGCGGGCGCTATAACGACGTTGGGCAATCCTTTGGTCGTGCTCGGCCTGCCACCGGGTTCAGCCTGGATTTGCGCGTGCTGGCAGCTACGGTGGGGGTCGCGGCTCAGCAGGGCGCGATCCTGGCGCCACTGGCCGGCGATGAAAATCTCGGCGAAGTCGTTGCGGCGCTGCGTGCCCGTGGCGAAATCGTCATGCTTGAATTGCCAGGCCACGAGGGCGCCTGGCAGGAGGCCGGCTGCGACCGGCGATTGATCATGCAGAATGGCGCGTGGCATGTTGTCCCGCTGTAACGGAGAGTAAGACGCAATGGCGAAGAATGTGGTGGTTGTCGGTACCCAGTGGGGCGACGAAGGCAAAGGCAAGGTCGTCGACTGGCTGACCGATCACGCGCAAGGCGTAGTGCGTTTCCAGGGCGGGCACAATGCCGGCCATACGCTGGTCATCAAGGGCCAGAAGTACGCGCTCAACCTGATTCCGTCGGGCATCATGCGTGACGGCGTGGCGTGCTACATCGGCAACGGCGTGGTGCTGTCGCCCACGCATCTGCTGTCCGAGATCGACAAGCTCGAAGCCGGCGGGATTGAAGTGCAATCGCGCCTGAAGATCTCTGAGGCCTGCCCGCTGATCCTGCCGTTCCATAGCGCGGTCGACGTTGCGCGCGAAGTGGCGCGTGGTGGCGCTGCAATCGGCACGACCGGCAAGGGGATCGGCCCGGCGTATGAAGACAAGGTGGGTCGCCGTGCGCTGCGCGTATTCGACCTGTTCCACATGGGGCAGTTCGAAGACAAGCTGCGCGGCCTGCTCGATTTCCACAACTTCGTACTGACCAGATACCTCAATACCGAGGCAGTCGATTTCGCACGCGTGCTGGCAGAAGTGCAGGCCATTGTGCCGCGCATTCTGCCGCTGGTGGCAGACGTCTCGGCAGCGCTGCATCGTGCCAACAAGGCAGGTCAGAATCTGCTGTTCGAAGGTGCGCAGGGCACGCTGCTGGATATCGACCACGGCACCTATCCGTACGTTACGTCCAGCAATTGCGTGGCGGGGGCTGCCGCTGCAGGCGCAGGTGTCGGTCCCGGCATGCTGCATTACGTGCTGGGCATTACCAAGGCATACACCACGCGCGTTGGCGCGGGGCCGTTCCCGAGCGAACTGCCGATCGAGGAAGAAGGTTCGGTTGGCTACCACCTCTCCACGGTCGGCAAGGAACGTGGCACCGTCACCGGGCGAGTGCGTCGCTGTGGCTGGTTCGATGCGGCTGCGCTGCGTCGTTCCGTGCAGATCAACGGCGTGACGGGGCTGTGCATCACGAAGCTGGATGTTCTGGACGGTATCGAACAGTTGAAGATCTGCACGGGCTACCGTGTCGACGGCAAGTCTGTCGATCTGCTGCCGGTGGGCGCGGAAAGCGTGGCCGCATGCGAGCCGGTATTCGAAACGATGCCAGGCTGGACCGAAAGCACCGTCGGCATCAAGCATTACGATGAACTGCCGGCCAACGCGCGCGCATATCTCAAGCGCCTGGAGGCCCTTTGCGAAACGCCGGTCGACATGATTTCGACCGGTCCGGACCGCGAAGAGACGATCGTTCTGCGCCACCCGTTCAATTGATCGAGAGCCGCATCGCAACCAGACCGACCTTTTTCGTTCAGTTAGGCGTGCCGGCGCACCCATGCCGGCACGGCGATGCGTCTCTTGCGCAATCCGTCTTGTCGGCGAGTCGGCAGACGGTGTTATCTTCCCGTCGCAGCGCAAGCGACTTTTCTGTCTTGATTTTCACGCTGCGCCAGCGCGATCGTGTGCATTGCGCGAGGCGCGCGAAGGCGACTTTCGTGTTGCGGCGGAACGCCGTTACCAGTGCTTTGGCATGGCCGGCAGAAGATGCTTCGAGAACCGAAGCAGGAATAAAAAAAGCCGACCTTCCGGTCGGCTTTCTTAGCGAATTCTTGGTGCCCAGGAGAGGACTCGAACCTCCACACCTTGCGGCACTAGTACCTGAAACTAGCGCGTCTACCAATTTCGCCACCTGGGCACGGCTGCATCGCTGCAACTGAGACGCGCATTATATATTAAGGATTGACTTAGTCAATGCATAAAACAAAAAAACTCCGGACATCTCGCATTCGCAAGGCAGATCCATTCTTCGAACGCGAATCCCAGAAGTACGACAACCCTCTACCCAGTCGCGAGTACATCGAGCAGATTCTCGGCGACGTGGGCCACCCCATGGATATCGACAGTCTGTTTGCGGCGCTCGACATCCGCGACGAAGAACGCGAGCACTTTGCGCGCCGGCTGCGCGCGATGGAACGCGATGGTCAGCTCATGCGCAACCGTCGCGGCGACTACATCATTCCCGACAAGGCCGCACTGATCCGCGGACGGGTCGAGGGGCACCCGGACGGCTATGGTTTCCTGGTGCCGGACGACGGTTCGGATGACATATTCCTCGGTCCGAAGAGCATGCGCGAAGTCATGCACGGCGATCGGGTGCTGGTGCGCGTCGCCGGGCTCGACCATCGTGGCCGCCGTGAAGGCCGTATCGTCGAAGTGCTGGAGCGCGGCAATACACGTGTCGTGGGGCGGATCATCGAGCAACAAGGCGTGACGTATCTCGCGCCGGAAAACCGACGCATCAATCACGACATCCTCCTTGCGCCGATGCCGAACCGCAGCAAGCCCAAGGCGGGCGACGTGGTGACGGTGGAGCTTGTGCAGCAACCCGGGGCGAATGCTCAGCCTATCGGCCGCATCGTCGAGCGTATCGGCAGCTATGCCGATCCCGGCATGGAAATCGAGATCGCGCTGCGCAAGCACGATTTGCCCTTCGAGTTTTCCGCCGAGACCAAGGCCGAAGCGCGCAAGCTGCCCAGCGTCGTTCGCAAGAAAGATCTCGCCGGGCGAGAAGACATCCGTCACCTGCCGCTGGTCACCATTGACGGCGAAACGGCCAAGGACTTTGACGATGCGGTGTACTGCGAACGCGTTGGCAAGGGCTATCGACTGGTGGTCGCGATCGCCGACGTGAGTCACTACGTGGAACCGGGCTCTGCATTGGACGCCGACGCGCTGGCGCGCGGCAATTCGGTGTACTTTCCGCGCCGCGTTATTCCCATGCTGCCGGAGAAGCTCTCCAACGGGTTGTGTTCTCTGAACCCCGAAGTCGACCGTCTGTGCATGGTGTGCGATATGGATATCGGCCCGACGGGCGCGATCCGCAAGTATCGTTTTTACCCGGCGGTGATGTTCTCGCACGCTCGGCTGACCTACACGCAGGTGGCCGCTGCGCTGTACGACAAGGATGCGGATGCCATCGCCAGACTGGGTGCGTTGCTTCCGCACGTCGAAAGCCTCGACGCATTGTTCCGCGTATTGCTGCAGGCGCGTGCCAAGCGCGGCGCGATTGATTTCGAAACGATCGAAACGCGCATGATCTTCAATGACGAAGGCAAGATCGAACGCATCGTGCCGGAGGCACGCAACGATGCCCATCGGCTCATCGAAGAATGCATGCTCGCGGCGAACGTCTGCGCGTCGGACTTCCTTCACAAGAACAAACATCCGGCGCTCTATCGCGTCCACGAAGGGCCAACGCCCGAAAAGCTGGAAAAGCTTCGTGCCTTCCTGGCAGAGTTCGGCCTTGGTCTGGGCGGCGGCGATTCGCCCAAGGCATCCGACTATGCCAAGGTGATCGAGCGTATCAAGACGCGGCCGGACTTCCCGCTCATCCAGACGGTGATGCTGCGTTCGCTGCAGCAGGCAGTTTATAGCCCCGAGAACGTCGGCCACTTCGGGCTGGCCTACGAGGCATACACGCATTTCACTTCGCCGATCCGGCGCTATCCCGACTTGCTCGTACACCGCGCGATCAAGGCCGTCTTGAATCACACCAAGTACCAGCCGGCGTCGGGCCCGGTCGAACTGTTGCAGGACACTCGCCGAAAGAAGGGCAAGCAGCAAGAGCCCGATGTGCCGGGCCGCGCGCGCAAGGATGCGGCCAAGGCCGCGCGCCGCAATATCTGGGACGACATCGGCATGCACTGTTCGATGACGGAGCGCCGGGCCGACGAGGCCAGCCGAGATGTCGAGTCGTGGCTCAAGTGCTATTACATGCAGGATCACGTTGGTGAAGAGTATGCCGGTAGCATTACGGCGGTGGTGCCCTTCGGTATCTTCGTGACGCTCGACGAACTCTTCGTTGAAGGTCTGGTGCACATCTCCGACCTCGGGCGCGATTACTTCCACTACGAAGAATCGCGTCACGAACTGGTCGGCGAGCGCAGCGGTCAGCGCTTCCGCCTGTCGGACCGTGTGGACGTGCAGATCGTGCGTGTCGATCTCGAAACGCGAAAGATCGACTTCCGCCTGATCGAGGCCGAAATGCCGTCCACCCGCCGCGAAGGCAAGACGGCGCGCGACGCAGGCCGCAAGCAGGCCGCAGCAGTAAACGGGAGCGACGACGAAGTCGTCAGTTGGCGTAAACTGGCGGGCTTGCCCGACACGCCGGATCTGGATACGGCCGTCGAGCGCGCAGCGCGCAATGCGCGCAGCAAGGGCAAAGCGGCCGCAGCAGGCAAGGCGCCTGCGCCTGCCGCCAAGAAGGTTGCCGCAAAGAAACCTACCGCCAGGAAACCCGCCGCAAAGGCGACACGAACGATGAACAAGAAGACCAGTAGCAAGAGGAGCAGCCGTGGCTGAAACCCGCTTTATTCACGGCTTTCACGCCGTCGCCGCCGCGCTGCGCAATGATCCGGAGGGCGTGCAGGAAATTTTCGTTGCCGCGCAACGTGCAGATGCCCGCGCCAAGGATCTGTTGGCCAAGGCCGATGCTGCCGGCGTGCGCGTCATGCCCGTCGACAATGCACGGCTGGATGGCATGGCCGGCACGCATCGACACCAGGGTGTCGTGGCGCGCGTGGCTTCGCGCCGCAAGGAAGTCATGATGGCCGACCTGCTCGACACGCTGACCGACAACGCGCTGTTCCTCGTGCTGGATGGGGTGCAGGACCCGCATAATCTCGGAGCCTGTTTGCGCGTTGCCGACGCGGCCGGAGCGGATGCCGTCATCGCGCCGAAGGATCGTGCCGTCGGTCTGAACGCGACGGCGATCAAGGTTGCCAGTGGCGCAGCCGACACCGTGCCCTATGTGACCGTGACCAATCTTGCTCGCACCCTGCGCCAGTTGCAGGAGGCGGGTGTCTGGTGTGCTGGCGCGGCCGGTGAAGCGGAAAAATCGCTCTACGATATCGACCAGAAAGTGCCTTTTGCATGGGTGTTGGGCGCCGAAGGCGACGGGCTGCGTCGTCTCACGCGCGAGACGTGCGATGAACTGGCAAGGATTCCCATGTACGGTTCGGTCGAGAGTCTCAACGTCTCGGTCGCGTCCGGCATCTGTCTGTTCGAAGCGCGCCGCCAGCGTATCGGCTGATCGGCATCGCAGTGAGCCGGCCCTTTCGGATCCGCGTCGTTTCCACTTAACGCAAGGTGGCGATGCCTTGCGAATGTCATGATCTCGTCTATCCTCAGAGATAGAAATCGGAGAGACCAATGACGCGAAACGGCCGGCAGGCGTGGGTGGTTTTCCTCTTCGTTGCGCAATTTTTGTGGGGAACTCTGGCGCTTGCAGTGGCGCCGGAGCCTGCAGGCTGGCCCCGGAATATCAATGCCGGCGGCATGCAGATCGAGGTGTTCCAGCCGCAGCTCGATGCGTGGCGGGACAACCGACTGCAGGCGCATGCGGCGATGGCGGTGACGTTTCCTGGCGACAAGCAGCCCACCTATGGCGTACTGGATCTTGACGCCACGCTTCTCATCGATCGGTCGTCGCGCTCTGTGCGGCTCGATCGCATCAATGGCCTGGAGGCCAAGTTCCCTTCCGCCCCTCAGCGCGAGGCCAATTTCATCGCGACGGCGCGCAATGCCCTGCTGCGTGATGTGTCCGTCATTTCGCTCGACCGGCTCGAAGCCGCCCAGGCGCAGACGCAGGCCGAGCGGAAAGGCCAGGCGCAGCCGGTGCGGAACGATCCGCCCAAGCTGATCTTCTCCGAAGTGCCGGCGTTGCTCGTCTACGTTGACGGCGAGCCACACTGGCAGAAAGTCGGCAGCGCGCCGCTCGAGCGCGTGCTCAACACTCGCGTGCTGCTCATGCGCGACGCGGCAGGTCGGTACTACCTGCACTTCATGGACGGCTATCTCACGGCCGACAAGCTAGAAGGGCCGTGGTCGGTGGCCCAAAAGGCGCCGGCCGGCGCCGCAGCGGCAGAAGCGCTGGCCCGCGAAAACCGACAGATCGACATGCTCGCCGGCCAGCCCGACAAAGCAGGCGGCAAGCCGCCTTCGCTCAAGAGCCTCCCCGGCGGCAAGCCTCCCGTCGTATTCGTCTCCACGGCGCCGGCAGAGTTGGTCGTGACCGACGGCACGCCGAACTACGCGCAACTTGCGGGCACCGATCTTCTGTACGTCACCAACACGACTGCCAACGTCTTCAAGTTCATGGGCAACCAGAAGAGTTACGTGCTGGTGTCCGGCCGCTGGTTCCAGGCGGATTCGCTGGAGGGGCCGTGGACCTATGTCCAGCCGACGAGCCTGCCCGCGGACTTCGCCAAGATTCCGAATGACTCGCCCAAGGAGAACGTGAAAGCCTCGATCCCCGGCACGCAACAGGCGCGCGAAGCCGTGGTGGCTGCGGACATTCCGCAGACAGCAAAGGTCGATCGGACGAAGACCTCCTTCACTTCGGTAGTGGACGGGGCGCCTCAGTTGGGGGCCATTACGGGGACGCCGCTGTCCTATGTCATCAACGCGGCCGACCCCATCATTCGCGTGGATGACCACACCTGGTACGCCTTGCATAACGGCGTGTGGTTCGTCGCGACAGGTGTGGACGGCCCGTGGACCGTGGCGACGAGTGTGCCGGCGGTGATCTATTCGATTCCGGTCAGTTCCTCGCTGCATTACGTGACCTACGTGAAGATCTATGACGTGACGCCGACAGTCGTCGTCGTTGGCTACACCTCCGGGTACTACGGCACGATCGTCACCAGTGACGGCGTGGTGGTGTATGGAACCGGCTACGCCTACACCCCCTGGGTCGGCACGTACTGGTATGGCCCCCCGGTGACCTACGGCGTGGGCGTGAGCATCTGCTGGACGCCGTGGGGCGGCTGGGCTTTCGGTTTTGGTTTTGGATGGGGCTGGGGTTATGCGGGCGTGGGCTGGTGGTATCCACCAGCGCCTTGGTGGGGACCGTACTGGGGTGGCGCCTACTACAACGCCTATGGCGGCGTGACAGCGTGGGGCCCTGGCGGCTGGGCGGGTACGACGGGCAACATCTACAACCGCTGGGGGAACGTTCAAAGTGTCAGCCGCGGCTTTGGAGGGTACGACGCATATACCGGCAACCAGTTCGCAGGGCGCTACGGTACGGCCTACAACTCGCGCACCGGCACCATGGTCGCGGGCCGGCAGGGCGCTGTCGATAACGTCTATACCGGCAACTACGCCTACGGCGGTCGCGGCACTGCCGTCAATGCGCGCACGGGGACGGTCGCTTCCGGTGGTCGCGTCACTATCGGCAATGAGAACACAGGTAATCAGGCAACGATCAATCGGGGCACCATCAGCACACCCGGCGGCACCGTCAACATGGGTGGTGTGCGCACCGACCAGGGCGCGGTGGGGCACGTCAACAACAACTTTTACGGCGCCAAGGACGGGCAGGTCTATAAATACGATCCGAACAACCCGGATCACTGGCAGCCGGTGAACCAGCAGCAGGCGCAGGAGCGTCTGCAGCAAGGTCAGCAGCAACTACAGGAGCGGCGGGCCAACGGTGGTGGCGGCCAGCTTTCGCAAGAGAACATCCAGCAGTTGAACCGCGACCAGAGCGGCCGCAATCTTGGCGAAGCCCGGGCCAATGCATTCCGGCAGAACGGTGCGCAATTCAATCGTCCTTCGCAGGGTTTCAATCGCCCTCTGGGCGGCGCGGGTGGATTCCACCGGCCCATGGGGGGCGGTTTCCATTTCCGTCGCTGATCCGGATGGCATGAGTTGCCCGAAGTGACAGCTGACAGGTGGGCCGCGGCGAGGTCTGATGTGTTCCTGGGACGGCAGCGCTCCGGCGCTGACGCGAGCGAAGTCGGTTCCGTGAGGCAGAGCGATGGCGCAGGACACAGCGGCCGGCCTTATGTTGACGCTGGTGGCATTGATCGCAATTGGAGTGCTGGCGTTCGCGTGGTGGCGCGAACGCCGTCATCGCATGGCCAGCGAGGCCCAGGCGATCCGCTATCGCACCGAGCTAGCACACGCTTCGCGCCTGGTGACGGTGGGGGAGCTGACGGCGTCGATTGCGCATGAGATCCACCAGCCGCTCGGCGCCATCCTGAGTAACGCCGAGGCGGCAGAAATGCTCCTGCAGCGCGCCGCCCCGCCCATCGATGAAGTGCGCCAGATTCTGGCGGATGTGCGTGCTGACGATATGCGGGCCACCAAGGTCATCCGCCAGTTGCGTGCATTGCTCGGCAAGGAACAGTTGGAACTGCGCGGACTGTCGCTCAACGAAATCGTGGTCGAGAGCGTCTCCCTGGTACGGGGCGCCGCGCGCAAGGCCGAACTGCGCATCGCGCTCGAACTGGAAGATGGTCTGCCCGATGTGTTGGGGGACCGCACGCAGTTGCAGCAGGTGCTGCTCAACCTGCTGCTCAATGCCATCGACGCCTGCCATGAAGGCGGCGGCGAGGCAGGTCTGATCATCGTGCGTACGCTCTGCGCAGACAAGAGCGTGGCTTGTGCGGTGCTCGATCGGGGCCAGGGTTTGCGAGGAGAAGCGCGCGAGCGCGCTTTTGAGTCGTTCTACACCACCAAGCCACACGGACTCGGGCTTGGGCTGTCCATCGTCAAGACGATCATTGATCGTCACAACGGCAGCATCTCCATCGAGGATCGCCAGGGTGGCGGCACGGTGGCGACGTTCGTTGTGCCGGCCATTCGCCAGGATCGGAGGAATGCAGCATGAGCGAGGCGATTATCCACGTGGTCGACGACGACGCATCGTTCCGTACCGCGCTGGTAAGACTTCTGCGTACCGAAGGCTACGCTGTGAGGGCCTATGCTTCGGTGGGCGAGGTGCTGATCGAACCCGAGTGCAGCGCCCCCGGGTGTTTCATCCTCGACGTCAACATGCCGGGCCCGACCGGCATCGAATTGCAGATTGCGCTGGCGCGCCGGGCCGATCCGCCGCCCGTGATCTTCCTGTCGGGCTACCTTGATGTGCCGACGACGGTCGCCGCGATGAAGCTGGGCGCCGTAGACTTTCTCACCAAACCCATCGATCGCGCCAAGTTGGTTGCAACGGTTGAGGGCGCGTTGGTTGCTGATCGTGCCGCCCGTGAGCGACGCTCTGGCGAGCGCACGTTTCGGGTGCGGTTCGAATCGCTTTCGGATCGTGATCGCAGCGTATTCGATCGGGTCACCGCCGGCCTGCCCAACCGCGAGATCGCCGAGCAACTGGGCATCGCCGAACGTACCGTCAAGCTGCATCGCGCGCGCGTCATGGAGCGGCTTGGTGCGCGCACCGTTCCCGAACTTGTGCGCATGGCCGATCGGCTGGCGGCGGACGGCTCTGAACGCTGATCTTTCGCTGTTCAGGGCAGTCGTCGCTGTGCCCACACCACGATTGCCGTGAGCAGCGCGAACGCGGCGAGCAGGCGGTAGATGTCCCCGCAGGCGATGAGCAGGGCCTGTCGGTTGAGCGTTGCGCTCAGCTCTGCCAAAGCACCTTGCCACGCCGTCGCCGCATCCATGCCCTGCGCCATCAGCGCGTGCTGCATCTGGCTCATCCATTGCGAGATGGCCGGGTTGTCCGGCTGAACGTGGCTCGCGAGATGGCTGTGCACCGCGAATTGCCGATTGTTGAGCAGCACGGCAGCAAGCGCGCTGGATGATGAGGTCGCCAACTGCCGGATCAGGTTCTTGCTCTGATAACCATGCGGAAAGCCATCGTCGCCGAGCCCGCGAAAAGTCAGGCCGGCGATGGGGATGACGAGCAATACGCCGAACAGTCCTTTCGGAATCAGGCCGAACGCGAGCATGCCGACCGTCGCGTTGGGGGGCAGGTGCGAATACCACAACGCTGTGAATACCATCGTCATGGCGCCACAGATCATCAAGGGCCGCTTGCGAGGAAAGCGCTTGGCTACCTTCAGATAGACCAGGATGGCGCACAGGCTGATGGCCCCGGCGAAACTGTTGAGCCAGCCGGCCACGCGCAGCGGCACGCCGAGCGCCTGTTCGGCGAATACCGGAAACACGTAGCCTGCGAAGTTGGTCAGGGTGTAGTACATGAAGTACAGCACCAGGCCGGTCAGGTACGTCGGGTCATGCAGGGTGCGAACATGCAGCAGCGGTGCGGGATGGTGCCACTGGTGGTAGACAAACCCCCCCAGCATGGACAGGCCTAGCGTTCCCAGCGCGATCAGGTGGATGGGGTGGGCGAAGATGTCGTAGCGCAATTCGCTCAGCATGAATTGCAGCACCACCACTGCCGAGGCAAAGAGAAGCAGCGGAGCGATTTCCCAGGTGCGTTCGTCGTCGCGTGGCTCTGCCTGGGGCAGCAGTGTCGCCGCACCGATCAGGGCGATCACCGCGAATGGCACGGCGCCGTAGAAGATCGTCTGCCAGGTGCCGTGTTCCATCAATTCGGCGGCAAGTCCGGGGGCGAGTGCCGAAGCGCCGAAGATGCCGATCATGAAGTGCTTCACTGCGCGTGGCCGGTCAGCGGGCTTGAACAACAGGTTCACCAGAATCCGGCTGCTCGTGAACAATGCGCCGCCACCGATCCCCTGCACGAAGCGAAATGCGATCAGCATGCCGATGCTCTCGGCGTTGGCGCAGGCCAGCGTACCCGCAAGGAATATCGCCAGCGCGACCGTCAGATAGCGGCGATAGCCGTAATGCGCCGCCAGCCATTGCTGCTTGACGATCATGATCATGCTGCCCATGGCGTAGGCGGCCTGCGCCAGCGCGAACTCGCGTGGCGAAGCGCCGATGCCACCCATGATGTGGGTGGCGCCAAAGACGAACATGAGGTTTTCGAGAAACTCCACGCCCGTCATCAGCGCCAGCAAGGCCATCAAAAGGCGTTGCTTGCTCAGCCGGACCCAGGCATGAAGACGGCGCTGCATGGTGGAGGCTCTTATTGCTCGCCACCCAGATGGCGGTAGAGCTGCCGCAAGTGTTCGATTGTCTGCGTGGTTGCTTTGGTGCCGAGTTCTTCCCATAGGCGTTCGTGCGCACCGTGGACTGCCGGCGTCGCTTGTCTGAAGAGCGCTTCGCCCGTCTGAGTGAGATCGACCGCGAAGCTGCGCCGGTCCTTTAGCACGGGGTTGCGCTGTACCAATCCGCGCGCTTCCAGCCCATCGAGAAGGCGGGTGATCTGCGTGCGGGTGGCGTCGAGTATTTCGCCCAGTTCGGATGGCGTGATGACACGATTCGCTCGCTCTTTGCTGGCCAGTACCGTCATCAGCAAGTACTGGCGCCGTTGGAGCCCATAGGGTGCCAGGGCGGTATCGATGTATTGATCGAGGCGCTGCGCCACGAAAAAGATCAGTCTCGATGCGACAAGCGCGGAGCGCGGAGCGGAAGGGTACTGCTCGAAATAACGCCCGATTCGGTCTTCGAAAGTAGTCATTCGACGCTCCTGGTCAGAAAAGACCGGGTGAAATTATACCGTTTGGAACTAGATTCCGGTGCTTTTTCCCTGCATGGCAGTGTCAGCAAATGTAGTCAGCCCTGATAACAAAAAGGGCACGCCAAGGCGTGCCGGTTCGCATGAATTGATAGGGTTGTGGCGTCAGAAAATGTCGAGCGCCTTGCCGCGCGCTCGCCGCAGGCGCTCGACTGGTGGACCGGTGTGAGAGGCGCGCGACGCGTCCAGGGAATGCCTCTTCGGGCCAGTAGGACGGTCTGCGAGCGAACTGTTACGCAGGGCAAATCGTCATCATAAAAAAGCATCGATATTGCGTTGCGTGATTGTATTAATGAATGAAGTCGCCGCGACGGTGTTTATGCAGACATGAAAGTGGCGGCGGCGGGGCTGCCGTCCGTGATATGCTTCGGCACGGCGGGTCTCCTCGCATTGCAGCGTGGGAATCTGGTCAGGTCCGGAAGGAAGCAGCCATAACCGCTTCCTGCAAGTGCCGGGGGTCAGGCTCGCCGCCTCATTCAGCGGGTACGGTCATATCGGTCGTACCCGCTTCTCATTTCGGGCGTGCAATCGCGCATGCCGCTTTGCCAACTGTCTGAACAACCAGCTCCTGGGCGGCTCGGTGCCCTTGCGCATTGCCTGGGGCGGAGACGGCGAATAGAGGTATTGCCGCTGTAGCTGTTCGGCGTCCCAGTTGCCCGCAAACAGCACTTTGTCACCAGCCTTGAGCACGGTGTCCGGCGATGGCAGCAGGATCTGCTCGCGTCCGCGCAACATCAGCAAGGGCGTGGCAGAAAGGAGTTGCGGGGCGTTGTTTGGGTGCGTCAGGAAGTCCGCGATCATCAGCGGCGGATCGGCGTCGGGTGACAGGGCCTCACGCAGGCCCGGATAGGACGTCATGCAACTGAGCACCCACAGGAACGGCACCGAATCGCCCACCGCCGCTTCCAGCGCCGAGCCCGTGCGCTCAACGAGATCGCCCGTGTTGGACCGCACGGCGTTCAGGAAACGGTTGAGCAGCGGCGACGTGATCAGTTGCCGCACTTCGTGCGAGATGACATCCGCCTGAATGAAGCGAACGTCGGCGCGCGCCGCCTCGATCAGGCTGGCGTTCATGGCGTGCGTCTGACGGATGGCGATGAACAGTTTCGGGTTGATCTGACGCGCGCGGTTGACCGCGGCGAGGTTGATCGGGTCCTGATCGGTGCCGACCAGCAGGCCGACGGCGCGATCGATACCGGCCTCATGCAGCGCCTCGCGGCTATAGGTCCGTCGCAGCAGGTTGGGATGGTCCTTGAGCGCCGGATTGTCGTCGATGGCCGTCCACGTCGCCCCGGCTTTCTCGAGCGCCAGCGAAGCGTAATAGCCGAACCGACCGAACCCGCAGATGATCCAGTGCCCCATTGGCAAGCCAAGGATGTCGGGCCGGGGCGAGCCGGGCAGACCAGTCAGCCACTCTTCGATACGCAGCGTTTCTGGCGAGCCGAGATCGAGCCCGATGTTCGAGGCGAAGCTCTCGAAGGCATTGACCGTCTCGATACGAGGGAACGGGTCCAGGTTTTCCGTGGCAATCGGCGCGGTGACCCGGGCAATGATCCGCAGGCCCGGGTTCAGGATGGTGCCGCTGACGGCGACCGACTGGACGGTTTCGTCGTTGCCGCTGAGCACGACCATTACCTGGCACATGCGGGACGTCACGCCGGCATCGACGAGCACTTCCGGCAGGCGCCCGTCCGCAGCCAGCACGATCGGCGCACGTACGTACTCTTCGAGATCGGCGCGCCCCGCGCGTTCGGGGCGTACCTCCACGATCACCGTTCGCCAACCGATGCGGTCGAGCATGCGGGCCAGCAGCATGCCACTCTGTCCATAGCCGACGATCAGGATGAAGGGCTCTTCCAGCCGTCGTACCCGTGCATTGAACTGGTTACGCGCCATGGCGGCGCGGAACGCCGGGTCGCGCATCATATGCAGAATGCTGCCCACGGCGTAGGCCCAGGTCGTCACCGACAGATAGATCGAGAAGATCACCCACGCCCGCTGTGCTTCGGAAAACGGGTAGGGCACCTCGCCATAGCCGATCGTCGTGGCGGTATAGCTGACGATGTACAGGGCGTGGAAATAGCCCAGCGTCGCCGGGTTGCCGTCGGCATCCACACCCGGCATGTGGGCCAGCCCGAACACTGAGATCGACAGCACCGTGATGATGACGATCAGCGGCCGACGCATGCGTCGCAGGATCAGCATCAGCGTATCGCTCATGGCGGCTTACCGGGACTGGCGCAGCGTTTCGCCGATCAGCAGCACGACGGATATGCCGTTCGCAAGAAGTGCCCCGCTGGCCAGCGAGACGACGACCGACATCGTCGGTCCGTCCATGGCTTGCCCCTGTATGGAAACGTGCCAGCCCCACACCATGCAGGCGGCGGTGATCTGCAGCACGCCCGCCAGGCTGGTGGCCAGGTGCGTGGCGCCCAGGTGGGTGCGGTCGCCGAACTTGAGCACCAGCGTGATCAGGCTGACGACCAGCGTGGCGAAGAGTTCAGTCGGATGGTGATGCGAGACCTCGTCGATGGTGCCGATACAGAAGCCAAAGTTGAGTGTCGAGGTCAGGATGATGAAGAACCCGAAAATCACCTTTTCGAGATTCATGGATGCGTCCCCTTGCTGTTGGAATGTGCTGCCGGCCAGTATAAGTGCGCCCCGGGCTGGCGGCTTGACGCCGATGCTACGCTGCGCTTCGGGGCGTTGTCGCCACGCGAGTCGTGCCACTTTGGTCGATGTTGCGTTGCGCGGCCTGCGCCTCGCCCTCTGATAGAATCGCATGCCATGAGCTATCAGGTCCTTGCCCGCAAGTGGCGCCCCCGGAACTTTGCCACGCTGGTAGGGCAGGAGCACGTCGTGCGTGCCCTGACGCACGCGCTGCAGACCGGACGCCTTCACCATGCGTACCTGTTTACCGGCACTCGCGGCGTCGGCAAGACCACCATCTCGCGCATCCTCGCCAAATCGCTGAATTGCGAAACCGGCGTTACGGCCACTCCGTGCGGCGTATGCACGGCCTGCACCGAGATCGATGCCGGGCGCTTCGTCGATTACATCGAGATGGACGCGGCCTCGAACCGCGGCGTGGACGACATGGCGGCATTGCTCGAAAAGGCCGCCTACGCACCGGCTCGTGGCCGCTACAAGGTCTACATGATCGACGAAGTGCACATGCTCACCGGGCATGCCTTCAACGCCATGCTCAAGACGCTGGAGGAGCCGCCGGAGCACATGAAGTTCATCCTGGCGACGACCGACCCGCAGAAGATTCCCGTCACTGTGCTGTCGCGCTGCCTGCAGTTCAATCTCAAGCAGATGCCGCAGACGCACATCGTCGAGCATCTGACGAACGTTCTGACGAGCGAGAGCGTGCCGTTCGAGCCCGGCGCGCTGCGCCATCTCGCGCGGGGTGCCAACGGTTCGATGCGCGACGCGCTGTCGCTGCTCGACCAAGCGATTGCCCACGGCGCCGGTAAGGTCGAAGAGGCGCAAGTCATCGAAATGCTTGGCACGGTCGGCGACGAGCATCTGTTCGAATTGCTCGATGCGCTCCACGCGCAGGACATTTCGGCATTGCTGAGCGTGGCCGACGCCATGGACGCGCGCAGCCTGTCTTTCGACGTGGCCCTGCAGTCATTGGCCAGCCTGTTGCATCGCATCGCGCTGGCACAGTTCGCGCCGCAAGCCATCATGGACAATTTCGAGCGTGAACAACTGCAGCACTACGGTGCCCTGTTCGACGCCGAATTCCTCCAGCTTGCCTACCAGATCGCGCTGCACTCGCGCGAAGAACTGGCGTTGGCACCCGACGCCTACACGGGTTTCACCATGGCGCTCTTGCGCTTGCACGCGTTCCGGCCGGATGCAGGCGGAGCCGGCAGCGCGCCAGCGCAAGGTCCGGCGGGTGGGGGGCTGGCGAGACCCGTTCCGCCACGGCCGGTGCCTGCTCGCACCGAACAGCCTGCGCCGCGCGCTCAGCCGCGTACGGCCGAACCTGCGGCCGCAATGGAGGCCTCCGCACCACGTGCGTCGTCGCGCCCCTTGCCGTGGGAAGACGAAGCCCCGGCTTCTCCGCCGGCGGTCGAGGATGCCGCCCCTCCTGCCGCCGAAGCGGTGAAGGAAGAAGCGCCCGCCGCACCCGTCGGTGTGTCTGAAGCGCCTCCCGCCGCGTATCACTCGGCGCAGCAGACCGACGACTGGCACGGCATCATCGCGCGCATGTCGCTCGGCGGCATGGTGCGCGAGCTTGCCCAGAACTGTGAGTTGCTGAGCGTGACCGAAGGTGCGGTCCGCTTGCGTCTGGCACCATCGCACAAACATTTGATGGCAATGCCATCATCGGTGACCAAACTTCAGGAAGGGCTTGGCCAATACTTCGGCCGCTCCGTCCGGGCGGTTATCGAAGTCGGCGAAGTCGCCAGCGAGACACCCGCCCAGCGCAATGACGCGGAACGGCGTCAGCGCCATGTCGAGGCGGTGGCCGCCCTCGAAGGCGACCCGTTCGTCCAGGAAATGATTGAGCGCTTCGATGCAACCCTTGTCGAAGCCAGTGTGAAACCTATTTAGGAGTAGACCGACATGATGAAGGGCGGAATCGCCGGCCTGATGAAACAGGCCCAACAGATGCAGGACAACATGAAAAAGGTGCAGGACAGCCTGGCGACCATCGAAGTCGAAGGCCAGTCCGGTGCGGGCGCCGTGAAGGTGCTGATGACCTGCAAGTACGACGTCAAGCGCGTCAACATCGACGAGTCGGTGATGGACGACAAGGAAATGCTGGAAGACCTCGTTGCCGCCGCTCTGAATGATGCGGTTCGCAAGGTCGAGAGCACCACGCAGGAGAAAATGGCTGGCTTCTCCGCCGGCTTGAACCTGCCGCCCGGCTTCAAGCTGCCGTTCTGATTCCTCCGGGGCGGACTTCTCTCCGCCCCTTTTTATTTGCCGACCTTACGATGTCCCTGCTCGAACAACTGACCGATGCCTTGCGCATCCTGCCCGGCGTCGGTCCGAAGTCGGCCCAGCGCATGGTCTATCACCTGCTGCAACGCGATCGCGAAGGCGCCGCGCGGCTGGCGGGCGCATTGACTGCGGCGCTCGGTCAGGTCGGCCATTGTTCGCGCTGCAATACCTTTTCGGAAACCGATGTCTGCGAGCGCTGCGCCAGCCCACAGCGAGACGGTAGCGTGCTATGCGTGGTCGAAATGCCCTCGGACTTGGCCATCATGGAGCAGACCCTCGCCTACAAGGGCCTGTATTACGTGCTGATGGGGCGCATTTCGCCGCTCGATGGCATCGGCCCGCGTGAGCTCAAGCTGGATAAGCTGATCAACCGTGCCACGGATGGCGCGGTCCAGGAAGTCATCGTCGCCACCAACTTCACCAACGAAGGCGAAGCCACTGCGCATTACGTCGGCGAGATGCTGCGCGCGCGCGGGCTCAAAGTGAGCCGGATTGCGCGCGGCGTGCCGGTTGGCGGCGAGCTGGAACACACCGATATTGGCACGTTGGCGCAAGCACTCTTCGAGCGTCGGTCGCTCTAGCCGATTCAGTCCTGCGCTGCGTAAGGTGCGCCGCCGAGGCTCACCGGCGGAGTGGCATGTGCCTCGCGCCGGATCTTCTCGGTCGGCGCGACCACTTCAGCAATGCCCGAGGTCACCACTTCCCCGTTCTGGTTGACGCACTCGCAATCGAAGCGAACGCGCTTCTTCGCGTCCACTTTTTCCGCGCAGCGCAGTGTCACCGTCAGTCTGTCGCCGAAATGCACCGGGCGGCGGAAACGCAATTGCTGCTCCACGTAGATCGTGCCCGGGCCGGGCAACTGTGTGCCCAAGACCGTCGAAACGAGTGAGCCAGTGATCATGCCGTGCGCGATGAGGCCCTTGAATGGCGTGGCGATCGCGTATTCGACGTCGAGATGCGCCGGATTCACATCGCCAGAGAATGCAGCGAACAACTGCACGTCCGCTTCAGTGATCGTGCGCGTGAGCGTTGCCGTTTCGCCCACGGCGATTTCGTCGTAGGTGCGGTTCTCGAGGATCATCATCAGCCTCTGACGATGTTGTAACCGCCGTCGATATGGATCGTCCCGCCCGTCAGCGAGCGTGCTCCGTCACTGACGAGATAGGCGCACAGCGCGCCGACGTCGTCGATGTCCACCAGTCGGTGCAGGGGGGAGCGCTCGATGGCCGTTTCCATGAGCTGGTCAAAATCGCGAATGCCCGATGCCGCGCGGGTCGCCAGTGGGCCCGGCGAGATCGCATGGACGCGGATGCCGCGCGGGCCGAGTTCTGCCGCCATGTAGCGCGAAGCCGATTGGAGCGCGGCCTTGACCGGCCCCATGATGCCGTAGTTCGACACCACTTCATCGGCGCCCTGGTAGCTCATCGTCAGCATGCAGCCGCCGTTGTGCATCAACGGCTCGGCCAGTCGGGCCATGCGCATGAAGGAATGGCAGGAAATGTCCATGGCCCGCATGAAGCCTTCGCGCGAACTATCCACCACGCGGCCGTGCAGGTCGTCCTTGGGAGCGAAGGCAATCGAGTGCACCAGGAAGTCGAGCTTGCCCCACTGGTTCTTGATGGCGTCGAAGACGGCTTCCATTTCGCCTTCGTGCTCGACATCCATCGGCAAGATCAGTTCGGCGCCCACTTCTTCGGCGAGCGGCCGTACGTAGGGTTCGGCCTTGGCGTTGAGGTAGGTGGCCGCAAGCTTCGCGCCTCCGCGCTGGAAGGCCTTGGCACAGCCGTATGCAATGCTGTGGTCGTTGGCGATTCCAACGACCAGCCCGTGTTTGCCCGTGAGATTGAACATACCGTCTTCCTTTATGTGCGCCTGCAACAAAGATAGACGGTAATCCGTAGGATTTCTCTGTTTTGATCAACGAATGCTGCGTTGCAGCGAGAACCCTTGGGCAAGGCCGGCGCGCCTGCGGAACATCCGCGTCGCCGCGCCGGCCAAACGCTTACAGGACGGCCGGATCGATCTCGCCGACGTTGTTGAACACGTAGTCGGGCTTGTAGGGAAAGTGAGCCATGATTTCCGGCGTCGTCACGCCAGACAGCACCAGTGCCGTCTTCATGCCGGCCTCCATGCCGCCGACGATGTCGGTGTCCATGCGATCGCCGATCATCACCGCCTCTTCGGCGTGTACGCCGAGCTTGCGCGTGGCCAGCGTCATCATCAGCGCATTGGGTTTGCCGACGATGTAGGGCTTCTTGCCCGTGGCCGCCGAAATCGCCGCCAGGATCGTCCCCGCAGCCGGCTCATTGCCGCCTTCGATCGGGTCGATCATGTCCGGGTTCGTGCCGATGAACTTGGCGCCGTTGTCGATGAGGCGCACTGCCTTCTTCAATTGGTCAAAATTGAACATGGTGCTCTTGGCGACCACCACGTAGTCGGGGTTTGATTCCGACATCGAAAAGCCCACGTTGTACAAGGCGCTGATCAGGCCGCCGCCGCCCAGCACGTAAGCCGACGCGTGTTCCTTCTGCTGCTTGAGGAACATGGCCGTCGCCATGGCGCTGGTGATGAAGTTGTCCGTGGTGACGCCCTGGATGCCCAGTTGTTCGAGCTTGATTTTCAGATCCAGCGGGGTCTGTTCGGCGTTGTTGGTTAGGAAGAGGAAAGGCGTTTGCGCAGCGAGCAGACGCTGCACGAAATCATTGGCGCCCGGGATCAGTTGTTTGCCCCGGTAAATCACGCCGTCCATATCGCAAATGACGCTTTTGACCATTGTTGTCTGCGGCTTGGTAAGGGTGGAGGAGAAAGTCTAGCGAGTTATGCCAAGAGTTTGACAGGATTCGTCCCAGAATGCGGCCAGATCCAGCAACCAAGCGCCTTTCGGCAGTTTGATCCACCACAAGACTTTAATCGCGCTAGGGTCTTTCGTTATACTTCGCAAGTTTTTGCATTTCGTGACTCTTTTCCGGGGCTTTCAATGAGCGACGACAATAACACTGGGTCGAATACGACCGGCGCCGAAGCCAGTGCCGGTTGTACCGACTGCAGCCGCCGTAACCTGCTGGTTGCCACTGCTGTCGTTGGTGGAGCAGCGGGTGTAGGTGCGGCGGTTCCTTTTGTGGCGAGCTTTACGCCATCCGAACGGGCCAAGGCGGCCGGCGCGCCGGTCGAGGCCGATATCGGCAAGCTGCAGCCGGGCGAAATGATGACCGTGGAGTGGCGCGGCAAGCCCGTCTGGATCATCCGTCGTACCAAGGAGCAACTGGCCGAGCTGGAGAAAGACACCTCTCTGCTTGCCGATCCGGAATCGACTCACGCAGACCAGCCCCCCTACATCAAGGGTGCCTATCGTTCGATCAAGCCTGAATACCTGGTCTGTATCGGTATCTGCACGCACCTGGGCTGCTCGCCGTCGCCCAAGTTCGTCGTGGCCGACCCGGCCATGGGGGGCGACTGGCCGGGAGGTTTCCTGTGCCCGTGCCACGGCTCGACGTTCGACCTGGCCGCCCGCGTATTCAAGAACAAGCCGGCGCCGGACAATCTGCCGATTCCGCCGCATTACTACCTGTCGGATACGCGCATCCTGATTGGCGAAGACGGAAAAGGGGCCTAATCGATGAAGGGCAACGTTCAACAGTATGCCCAGCAGCTTCTTGGCTGGGTCGACGCGCGCTTTCCTGCCTCCAAGCTCTACAAGGAGCACATGGCGGAGTACTACGCGCCCAAGAACTTCAATTTCTGGTACTTCTTCGGCTCGCTCGCGCTGCTGGTGCTGGTCATGCAGATCGTCACCGGCATCTTCCTGGTGATGCACTACAAGCCCGACGCCGCACTCAACGATTCCGGCATCCCGGCGGCCTTCGCCAGCGTCGAATACATCATGCGCGACGTGCCGGGCGGCTGGATCATCCGGTACCTGCACTCGACGGGCGCATCGGCGTTCTTCATCGTGGTGTATCTGCACATGTTCCGCGGGCTGCTGTATGGCTCGTACCGCAAGCCGCGCGAACTGGTCTGGCTGTTTGGCGTGGCGATCTTTCTGTGCCTGATGGCCGAGGCCTTCTTCGGTTACCTGCTGCCATGGGGCCAGATGTCGTTCTGGGGGGCGCAGGTGATCGTGAACCTGTTCTCGGCGATTCCGCTGATCGGGCCCGACCTGTCGCTGTTCATCCGCGGCGACTACGTGGTGTCCGACGCGACGCTGAACCGCTTCTTCAGCTTCCACGTCATCGCCATCCCGCTGGTGCTCGTCGGTCTGGTGGCAGCGCACCTGATCGCGCTGCATGAAGTGGGCTCGAACAACCCTGACGGGGTGGAAATCAAGAAGCACAAGGACGCCAATGGCATCCCGCTGGACGGAATCCCGTTCCATCCGTACTACACCGTCAAGGACATCTTCGGCTCGGTCATCTTCCTGATGGTCTTTGCGCTGATCGTGTTCTTCATGCCGGAAGGGGGGGGCTACTTCCTCGAAGCCAACAACTTCCTGCCCGCCGACCCGCTCAAGACGCCGCCGCACATCGCGCCAGTGTGGTACTTCACGCCGTTCTACTCGATCCTGCGTGCGACCACGTCCGACTTCATCTGGTGGCTGGCGATCCTGGCCATCATCGTGGGGGTGCTGAGCTTCCTGAGCGCAAAGAAAAAGTCCGGCAAGACGGCATCGCTGGTCATTACGGCCGTCGTGGTGGCCGTGCTGTTCCTGCTTGAAGCCAAGGTCTGGGGCGTCGTGCTGATGGGCGGCTCGGTGCTGCTCTTCGCCTTCCTGCCGTGGCTGGACCGCAGTCCCGTCAAGTCGATCCGCTACAAGGGGCCGCTGTTCAAGACGATTCTGGGCGTCTTTGTCGTCGCGTTCATCATCCTCGGCTACCTCGGCATCCAGCCGCCGTCGCCGATCGGTGGGCTGGTTTCGCAGATTTGCTCGATCCTCTACCTCAGTTTCTTCGCCTTCATGCCCTGGTACTCGCGACTGGACAAAACGCGGCCTGAGCCGGAAAGGGTGACCGCCTGATGCGCACTATGACCAAGATCCTGCGTTCGCTGGCGCTGGCCGGCTCCGTCATGCTGGCTCCGCTGGCGGCTCATGCCGAAGGCGAGCTGCATCTGGACAAGGCTCCGCTGCAATTCGACAACGCCTCGCTGCAGAATGGCGCCAAGTTGTTCGTCAACTACTGCCTGAACTGCCATTCGGCGAGCAACTTTCGTTACAACAAACTTGAGCAGATCGGACTCAACGACGACCAAATCAGGGATAATTTGCTGTTCACCGCCGACAAGGTCGGTGAGCAGATGAAGGTGGCCCTGCGCCACGAAGACGGCAAGGCCTGGTTCGGGGCCGCGCCGCCCGACCTGACGCTCATCGCCCGCGCGCGCGCGTCCGAAGCCGGCAGCGGCCCGGACTGGCTGTATACCTACCTGCGCAAGTTCTACCGTGACGACTCGCGTCCGACCGGCTGGAACAACCTGGTCTTCCCCAATGTCGGCATGCCGCATGTGTTGTGGGAGCTCCAGGGCGAGCAGGTACCCAAGATCGTCACCAAGGACGACGGGCATGGCAACCAGACTTCGATCATCGAAGGGCTGGAAATTGCCGTACCGGGCAAGATGTCCAAAGACGAATACGATGAAAACATCGCGGACCTGGTGTCTTTCATAACCTGGATGGGCGAACCCGCACAGGAGACACGCAAGACCATCGGCTGGTTCGTTCTGGCCGTGCTGGCCGTGCTGGCGGTGCTGACCTATCTGTTGAAGCGCGCCTTCTGGAAAGACGTGCATTGACCGGATGTGCCACCGAAATGATGTTGTTAGCCCGTCGCGACAGCGATGCGCCGCCCGCGCGGCGCATTGTTCGCGACAATGAGTATTCCTGGAGTAATTCCGCAATGATGAATCTTTATTCCGGCACCACGGACCCCTTCAGCCACCGTTGCCGGATCGTGCTGTTCGAAAAGGGAATGGACTTTCAGGTGATCGACGTTGACCTGTTCAACAAGCCTGAAGACATCGCCGTCATCAACCCGTACAACCGCGTGCCGGTGCTGGTTGACCGTGACCTGGTGCTCTACGAGTCGAACATCATCAACGAGTACATCGACGAGCGCTTCCCGCATCCGCAACTGATGCCGCCCGATCCGATCATGCGTGCCCGTGCCCGCCAGTTGCTGCACACGCTGGAAAACGAGCTGTTCTCGCATATCGAAGCGCTGGAAAAGAACCAGAAGACGGCCGACAAGGCGCGCGCCCATGTGCGCGACCAGTTGCTCCAACTGGTGCCGATGTTCGTCAAGCAGAAGTACATGCTGGGCGACGAGTTCTCCATGCTCGACGTGGCGATCGCCCCGCTGCTGTGGCGCCTCGAGCACTACGGCATCGACCTGGGCAAGACCGCCGCTCCGCTCATGAAGTACGCCGAGCGCATCTTCACCCGCCAGGGCTTCATCGACGCCCTGACCCCGTCCGAGCGCGCCATGCGCCGCTGACATTGCAGCCGCCGCCTCCGGGTGGCGGTGTCGCGACACGCCGGGCATGTTCCCGGTGTGCGCGGCGTGACACAATGTCCAGACTTTCCCCGCCGATCCGACCATGAGCCAGACGTCCACCAAGCCCTATCTTGTACGTGCGCTCTTCGACTGGTGCGTCGACAACGGATTCACGCCCCACATCGTGGTGGCCGTGGATGCCTCGACGCGCGTGCCCGCGGCTTTCGTCCGCGATGGTCAGATCGTGCTCAACATCGCGCCTTTCGCCACGCACCAACTGTCCATCACCAACGAGGACGTGACCTGCCAGGCGCGTTTCGGCGGCGTCGCGCATTCGCTGTATGTGCCGATGGGTAACATCATCGCCATCTACGCGCGCGAAAACGGGCAAGGCATGGCGTTCGAGCCGGGCGACCATGTCGGCCCGGGCATCGAAATGGCGGGCACCCAGCCTGCGGCCGCTCCGGCGTCCGCGACGAAACACGACGACGAACCGGACCCGTCCGGCGACAAGCCGACGCCCCCGGGCGGTCGTGGCGGCCATCTGCGCGTCATCAAGTAAGCACGCCGTAAGGGCGTTCCAGCGACGTCCATCCTTCGAGCGGGCCTGACTAGCCCGCCCTCAGCACATGTGCGTGTTCGTCGCTGCTCGTGGCGTCGCTCCGGGCAAGCGGCGTCACCATCGATTCATAGAGCTGCGCCATGCGACGCGCCATCTCGTCGGCGCGCCAGCGGTGCGCATACTGTCGAGCCTGCTCGCCCATTTCCTGTCGGAGGACGGGTGACTCGAGCAGTCCGCGCACGCATTCGGCAAAGCCTCGTACGTCGTCCGGCGCGACCATCGCGCCCGGCGCACCTTCCAGAATGTCGCGCGTGCCCATGACGGACAGCGCCACCACCGGCTTGCCCTGCGCCATGGCTTCCAGCAGCACGAGACCCTGCGTCTCGGTGCGCGATGCGAACACGAAAACGTCGGCCGCCCGGTAACAATCGGCCAATTCGTGGCGTCGGTCCAGGTAGCCTAGAAAGCGCACCTGGGCGGTCAGGCCCGCGCTTGTGACCTGTTCGCGCAACGCGCCCAGCGCGGGCCCTTCGCCCGTGACCAGCAGCAGTGCCTCGGGATGCGACGCGCGCAACTTCCCCATCACTTCGATCAGGAAGGCGATGTTTTTCTCGTGGGCCACGCGCCCGACAAAAAGCAGCAGCGGACGATTGGGTTCGATGCGATAACGCGTGCGGAAATCGTCGCCGTCGCCACCGCCGAAGCGATCGTTGGGCAACCCCGTGGGGAGGATGTGCACGGGCCGTTCCACGCCATACGCAGCCAACGTGTCCGCCATAGCGCGCGAAGGAACGATGACGGCATCCAGCGCATTGCATTGCGAACGCGAAAAACGTCGCGCCGCGCCGCGCATCCAGCCTTCCGGCAGGAAAGGCACGTAGTGGTGCAGGTATTCTTCGAAATAGGTGTGGTAAGTCGCCACGGCGGGCACGCCCAGCGTCCGCGCGATTTCCAGTCCGGCGTAGTGCGCCACGAACGGCGTCTGGATGTGGACCAGGTCGAAGCGCTCCGTCCCCTTGCGATGCGCGGCGAGCCATTGCCGGATCGCGCCGCGCTTCATCATGCGATCCTCGGGGTCCATCGGCAGGTAGCGCGATTCGATGCGAATGACGTCGTCGTGATCGTCCTCGGCGGGGTAGGCCGGAGCGAGCAGGGAGGTCCTGACGCCCTGTGCGTGGAGTTCGGCCCTGAAGGTTTCGATGGAGGTCGAAACGCCGTTGATGCGCGGAAAAAAGACGTCCGAGATCATCAGCACGTGCATGGAAGGCGCCCGGGAGGAGATGAATTCCGCCGACTGTAGCGAGCGCCCATGACTGCCATGTTGCAGTGCCCATGAGGGAAAGCCTGCCTTGCCGGCCATGCCCGCCCACCTACCATGCCGGCATGCACACGACCTTGTACTGGATGCGCACGCGGCGCCTCACCATCACCCTGCTGGTGCTTTGGTTTGCCGCGACGTTTACCGTCAGCTTCTTTGCGCGCAGCCTGAACGCGTGGACCTTCCTGGGCTTTCCACTTGGCTTCTACATGAGCGCGCAGGGCGTGCTGATCATCTATCTCATCATCGTGTGGGGCTACGCGCATCGCATGGATGCGCTGGATGACGAAGCCCTCGAAGCCGAATCCGCAGCCGACCGTTCAACGCACTCCTGACCGGGTGATCACTGTTCGCGCTCGTCCTTGTCGCCCTTGAGCCCCAGGCGCTCCATGCGGTAGCGCAACGAGCGGAACGTCACGCCGAGCTGCCGCGCGGCTGCCGTCCGGTTGCCTTCCGTGCGGCCCAGCGCATCGACGATCGCCTGGCGTTCCACGCGATCCAGGTAGTCCTGCAATGCACCGCCCGGTGCGGGGGCCTCGGTGCCCACGCTCTCCTCGTGCGGCGGGTCCAGGCGCAGATCGTCCGCATCGATGCGCGGCCCCGTTGCCAGCGCCAGCGCACGTTCGAGAATGTTCTCCAGCTCGCGCACATTGCCAGGAAAGCCGTAGTGCTCCAGCGCACGCAGCGCTGAAGGCGTCAGCACCGGCGCCTCGAGCCCGGCATCGCGGGCCAGGCGCTGCAGGATCGAGTGCGCCAGCAGCGGCACGTCTTCACGTCGCTCGCGCAATGACGGCATGGGAAGCTCGATCACATTGAGGCGATAGAACAGATCCTGCCGGAAGCGGTTCTGTTCAACGCGCTCGCGCAGGTTCTGGTGCGTGGCGCTGATGATGCGCACGTCGACGGGTTGCTCCTGTGTCTCGCCGATGCGCCGGACGCGGCGCTCCTGGATGACCCGCAGCAACTTCACCTGCATGGCCAGCGGCAGGTCGGCGACCTCGTCGAGAAACAGCGTGCCGCCGTTGGCGGCCTGGAAGAAACCGTCGCGATCCGATTCGGCGCCGGTGAAAGCCCCTTTGCGATAGCCGAAGAACTCCGACTCCATGAGGTTTTCGGGAATCGCACCGCAGTTGACCGCCACGAAAGGCTTGTCAGAACGAGGCCCGAGCACGTGGATCATGCGAGCCGCGCGTTCCTTGCCGCTGCCGGACTCACCCGACACATACACAGGGGCCTGGCTGCGCGCGAGCCGTTCGACCATGCTGCGCACCTGCTGCATGGCGGCCGACTCGCCGATCATCTGTTGCGTGTCGGGCGGCGCCTCGGTTTCCGCGAGGGGAACGTCCAGCGCCGATTTGACCAACGCTCGCAACTGTTCCAGCGATACGGGCTTGGACAGATAGTCGAACGCGCCGGCCTTGAGCGCGGCCACCGCGTTGTCGGTGCTGCCGTGCGCAGTGATGACGGCCACCGGCAAGTCCATGCCGTGCGTGGCAATGTGGCGCACTACCTGCAGGCCGTCGCCATCCGGCAGGCGCATGTCGGTCAAGCACAGCCGGTAGCTTTTCTGCGACAGCAACTCCATCGCTTCGCCGACCGACCCCGCCGTGTCGGCCCCCAGGCCCATGCGCGAGAGCGAAAGTTCGATCAACTCGCGGATGTCATCCTCATCATCGATGACCAGGATGTCTGCCCCGCGGCTGCGGGTGCGGCGGTCGGTGTCGGGTTGTGTCGTCATGCGGCACTCCTGGCGGTGATCCGGAAGAGCGCGCCGATGGTGCTGTCCATCAGGCGCAGATGCGCGTCATTGGCCTCGGCCAGTTCGCGGGCGATATACAGGCCGAGCCCCGTCCCCTTGGGGTCGGAGGTGAAAAATGGTTCAAAGACCTTGTTGCGGTCGGCCGCAGGCACGCCCGGGCCGTCGTCCTGCACCTGGATCGCGATGGCGCCGTCGGCGGCGAAGGCTTCGAGCCGCACCGAATCGGCGTTGCCGCGGCAGTGCCGCAGCGCGTTGCTGACCAGATTGGTCAGGATCTGGTGCAGGTGCACGCGATCGAAGCTCACGCGCAGGGCCGGCTCGCACTCCAGTCGCACACACGCACTGGCTTGCGGCGTGTGCAGTTCCAGCTCATCGACGAACGTGCGCAGGAAGACAGCCAGCTCCAGCGACTCGGTCGTGATGTGATCGCGCCGGCCCAGTTCCAGGACGTCCTTGACCATGCGCTCGATGCGCGCCGCGTTGTCCTGCACGATCCGCAGCAGTCGCAGTTGCAGGTCACCCCGTTTCTCTTCCGCCAGCAGATCCGACGCGTGCGTGATGGACGACAGCGGGTTGCGGATCTCATGCGCGATGTTCGCGGTCAGCCGCCCCAGCGCCGCCAGCTTGATCTGCTGTGCCTGTGCCTGGATGCGATCGAGGTCTTCGAGGTATAGCACGCGGTCGCCGCCGGCTTCTGCCACGCGCAGGCGCAGCGTGCGGCAACTGGCGGGCGAACGGAACGTGGCGCGCTCCAGGCCCTGGTCGTGGCGTGCGGCCAGGTCGGCCAGAATCGGCGAAAAATCCACCAGCAGCGAGCCAGGACGCATGTCGCGGCCGAGCAGGTCGATTGCGCTCGGATTGCGTTGGCGGATCGCACCTTCGCCGTCGATCACCACCACCCCGTCCTGCATGTCTTCGATGATGCGGGCATTCACGCGCATCTGCCGTTCGAGATCCAATCCACGGCGCAGCGCGAGCTCTTCATTGGCCAGGGCGCGGCGGGCCAGCATGCGCGAGAGCAGGGCGACGGCGAAAAAACCCACGCAACTCATGCCCACGCGGGTGAAGTCGGTGATTTGTCCCAGACCGATCAGCACGCGCACCAACTGCTCGAACAGCACCGCGATCGTCGCCAGTGCGGCAAAGCCCAGCACCATGCGGCCCTCGCTGACGAGTCCGGCCGCGGCCACGGTGACCATCATCAGATACGGAATGCCCGTGCGCGCGCCGCCCGACAGGAACATCAGCAGCGTCAGCACGAAGATGTCGGCGGCCACCTGCAGCGCGAGCATCACATTGCTGGCCTGGCGCTCGGCCGGCAGCGCGATGAACGCCACCGCCAGCAGCCAGTAGACGGCGACCAATGCGAAGAAGACGTGCGGCGAGATCTCGCCGAGGGCGAAGATGCTGCCGAAGATGGCGAACGCGCTGGCGAGGACGACGCGGTAGAGGTTGAAGTAGCGGATCGAAACCGACCGCGACGACTCCTGCGGCAGCGCGTCGGCCGGGATCATGAGTGCGAGGCCGGACCCAGGCGTGCGTGTTCCTGCGAACAATAGAAGTGCGATGCCACGGTCGTGCCTTCGCTCTGCGGCACCAGCACACCGCAATGGGCGCAGGGCAGCATGGTTTCGATGCGTGAGGCAGGTTGCTGCGTGGGCGAGGACGACTCGGTCGGTCGGGTTTTCTTTTTGTCGCTCACCAGCAGCTTGCGCCAGTAATAGATGGCGGCCAGCAGGAGCAGGAACAGAAGGATCTTTTGCATGCCGAAATTCGGGTGTCCGAAGCGGCAGAAGTGTAGCGCGGTGGTCGCACCAGCGTCACGTTCGTCCGACGAACTGCGCTAGAAGCTCCCAAAGTGGCGGGAGCCGGGCCGGGTGCGGGCATGCCCGTCCGGGCCATAGACCGTCGGCTGGTCCGACGCCGACATCAGGATCGCCAGGGCCTGGTGGTTGCTCTTGAGCCGCTCGGTGATGCGGATCCCGTTGTCGGCATTCAGCGTCTGGGCCGTTTCGGCCACGGTGACGAAATCGTCCCAGGCGGCGTGTGACGACTCGCCGAGCAAGGTTTCGATGCCTTGCCGGTTGTTCGGCAGGCCTGCCTGCGCCAGCAAGGCGGCGCGGGCAGCGGAAAACTGCTGCAACTGGCGTGCGATCTGCGTCTTGCGCTCGGCCAGCGCGAACAGCGGCTCGACATCGGGCTGGCCGAGCACGTCACGCTCCTGTTCGAGCACCGTGAGAAAATCGCGCATCTGCGCCGTCTCGGCTGCCACCAGCGAACCGAGTCGTGCGCGCAGCATCGCCAGGTCTGCGCTCATCAGGCCGAACGGGGCTGTGCCGCCAGCATCTGGCGCACGCTTTCGATCAGGCCGTCGGCGACCTTTTCGGAGTCGACCGAGAAACGGCCTTCCGAAATGGCTTGCTTGATTTCGCTGACGCGCGCGCTGTCCACCTCGGGCGTCTGGCCGATGGTCGCTTCGATCTTGGCAAGATTGCCGGACAGCGACGACAACTGCACGGTCGTGCCGGCGCTCGCGGCAGGCGCCGGCGCCGCGGCTTCGCGCCCTGCGCGCGCCTTGCCGCTGCTCTCGCTGCTGGTGGTTCCCGTCGTCTTGACGGAGTTATCGATTTTCACGTCGATTCCCTTCTTGTATGTTCGGGCGTAAGCCCGCCCGATATGGTCAGCCATTCCCGGCTGCACAGCTCCTGTAACGGCCGACCGATACAAAACTTTAGAATTCTTCCGACTTGACGCGCTTCGCAATCTCGTGTGCGCGTCCCGCGACCGGACAACCGAATGCCCACACTCCACGTACTCTACACCGGCGGCACCATCGGCAGTGCCGGCCAGCCCCTGCAGCCCATGGCAGGGGAGGACTTCTCCCGTCTGCTCGATGGCGTGCCCGGTTTTGCAGGCGGTCGCCTGGATGGCGGCGAACTGACCTGGACCCTGAGCTGCCTCGAACCGCCACTCGACAGCGCGGACATGGCGCCACCCGACTGGCTGCGCATCGCGCGTGCCACGCTGGAACGCAGCGCGGGCTGCGACGGCGTGGTCGTCCTGCATGGGACCGACACGCTGGCGTGGACGGCTGCCGCATTGTCGTTCCTTCTTGCCGGCATACCAACGCCGGTCGTGCTGACTGGTTCCCAGCGCCCGCTGGCCGCACCCGGCACCGACGCGATCGACAACCTCAGACTCGCCCTGCGCGATGCCGCCAGCGGCCTGCCGGGCGTCCGGGTGGCTTTCGGTGGGCGGGTCTTGCCGGCGGTCGGCGTGCTCAAGATCGATGCGGCGGCGGATGTAGCGTTCGATGCGCCACGAGGGAGTCTGTCATCCGTGGGCGATTGGGCGGATTCGAATCCCGCCGAACGGCTGGCGCGGATCGATCCTTCGGTGCGCGTCGCTTGTCTGCATCTGTACCCCGGTATCGAGCCCGCAACGCTCGACGCCGTACTGGCGCAGCCGGTTGCAGGGCTGGTACTGGCTGCCTACGGCGCGGGTAACGCGCCGAGTGCCCCGGCATTTCTCGCCTCGCTCCGCAAGGCACATGCGCGTGGCGTGACCATCGTTGTCGTGACGCAGGCTTTGCGTGGCGTCGTCCGCTTGGGCGAATACCAGACCGGGGCCGGGCTGGAGGCCGCCGGTGCGGTCAGTGGCGGCGGGATGTCGCCAGTGGCGGCCTGCGCCAAGCTGTGGGTGTTGCGCGCCCAGGGTTATTCGCAAGCCGACACTGAAGCACTCATGCAGCGCAGCCTGGTGGGTGAATGACCGCGCTGGCGCTTAGACGTCGCGCTGGCGCTTAGACGTCGCGCTGGCGCTTAGACGTCGCGCTCGCGCCAGAGCCGGCGCGACAGGTAGATCACGATGAGGATGTTCACCGCCAGCACACTGCCGCGAATCCAGCTTGCGTGGCGGCTCAGCTCATAGATTTCCACCGGAATGAAGGCGCCGGCGCTGAGGACGGCAAACCATTCGGCCCAGCGCCGCGCGAACCATAAGCCGTAGGCCTCGACGAAACGCATGACCGAGTACATCGCCGCGAGCAGCGCCAGCAGCCACAGGTTACCGCTCGATGCACGCGCGGCAGCGTCGATGAAAATGCGCGGGTAGTGGCTGGCCGGGTTGAGATGCGAATGGCGGACGAGGTTTTCCGCCACGGTCTGCAGGTCGGCATGGATCAGCGTCAGCAGACCGAAGCCGGCCGCCAGCACGATGGCGCCCTTGGCGGCCTCGAACAGCGCAATCAGGCGCAGCGTCGGCGAAGACTTCATGGCATGGGCGAACGGATGACTGGCTTCGCACGATAGCAAATGTGGTGGGCGCAGTCGTGGTGCGCGCCCACTATTCCACTGACACGACCACCACGCCGGGCTCACGCGCGATGCCGTTGAGCACGCGATTGCTCGCCAGCTTGACACGCACCACCTGTCCGCGTGCGGCGGTGTTCAAGGCGCGGCCTTCATTGACGACCGAAAATCCTTCGCCCTGAGTGACGATCTTCACCGTCTGCCCGGCCTGTATCGCGGCATCGGTCTTCAAGTAAACCGCGCGCAAGGTCTGCTTGTCCGAGAGCGCCTGCCGTACCGACTGACCCACCGCCTGGTCGACGCGCGTGATCACATCATTGGGCTGCGCCGTAATCTCGCCCCGCACCACGGCCATGTCTTCCGCCGTCAGCACCTGTCCGCCCGACACCGGGCGCGCCATCACCACGTAGGCTCCATCGATCTGCACGCGTGTCGGCACATAGAGGGACGCGTTCGTCCCCTGCGTGCAGCGCACGCCGACCGTCACCGTCTTCCATATGCGCGCGCCGGGCGGCAAAAAGGCCTCCCATACCGTGCACGATTGCGTGGCCGCGCTTTCCACGATGCGGCCGACGTCCACCGACACGCTGCCCTGCACATCGGCCGTCTGGCGGATCACGAACTGTTCGACCGTGCGCCGGATGGCGTCTGTCCCCGTCGTTTGTGCCAGCACAGCCGATGGCAACAGCAGGGCGGCAAGCAGCAGGCGAGGGAACATGGCGGGGAACTCCGGTCTGGCAATGACCGCATTGAACCGTATCGCACGCGCGAGGCATCGCCCGAGCAAAGGCGGTTTGGCGGCTCTTTCTTCGCTTTGCGCGAAGCGCCGGGCCGGCAAGGATTGCCGGCGGCTTGCCGCTCGCATGCCGTACCGATCCCTCTTTAGCCGCCTTTTTTGCCGTCTTATCGGCCGAATGAGGTCGCGGGCGCATCGCTACGATGCTGGCACGGAAGCTGCACTACGTCCGCCGCAAGGTTGCGATGTGCGACATGGGTGGGCGACGAGCCTGGGGAGAGATGAACATGAACAGACTGGACGATGCGCTGCGCTTTCAGCAGACCGCGCTCAACCTGCGCGCCAAGCGCCAGGAACTGCTCGCCTCCAACATCGCCAATGCCGATACGCCCAACTACAAGGCTCGCGACATCGACTTTGCATCGACGCTTGGTCGTGCGCTGCAAGGGCAGACCCAGCCGCTGCAGATGGCGACCACTTCGGCGGCACACATCGGCGGCACGGCGACGGGGGCGGACCCCAATGTCATGTACCGCACCGAAACGCAGTCGAGCCTCGACGGCAACACGGTGGACATGGACGTGGAGCGCGCCAACTTCACCGAAAACGCCACGCAGTACGAGGCCAACGTCACGTTCATCAACAACCTGTTCAAGACAATGGGACAGGCCGTGTCGGGCCAGTAAGCGCAGGAGATACACCATGAGCATGATGAAGGTTTTCCAGATCGCCGGCTCCGCGCTCACCGCCCAATCGGTGCGCCTGAACACCACCGCCAGCAACCTCGCCAACGCCGACAGTGTGGCAGGCCCCGACGGTCAGCCCTATCGCGCCAAGGAAGTCGTCTTCCAGGCCACGCAGATGGGCGACGGCTACTCGCAGGGCGTCAAGGTCAACGGCGTGGTCGAAAGTGCCGCGCCCCTGCGCATGAACTACGACCCGAGCAATCCGGCGGCAGACGCCAACGGTTTCGTGGCCATGCCGAACGTGGACGTGGTGGAGGAGATGACCAACATGATCTCCGCCTCGCGCAACTACCAGAACAACGTCGAAGTGATGAACACCGCCAAGACGCTGATGCAGAAGACGCTGACCATCGGTCAGGGCTGAGCGTCATAACACTACGCACAACGGGAACCCATCATGGCGACTTCCTCTGTCAACAACAACGCCGCCGCGCAGAGCGTCTATGACCAGCTCAACGGCACCAAGAGCTCGACGTCCAGTACGTCCAGCACCAGCAGTTCGTCTGACCGCATCAAGATGGACTTCCTGTCGCTGCTGACGGCGCAGCTCAAGAACCAGGACCCGCTCAATCCGCTCGACAACGCGCAGACCACTTCGCAGCTCGCGCAGATCAGCACGGTCGACGGCATTGAAAAGCTCAACACCCAGTTGTCGACGATGTTCTCGTCCTTCCAGGCCAACGAGACCTATCAGGCAGCAGCGCTTATCGGCCACCAGGTATTGGTCGAAGGCAATCAGCTCAAGCTCACCGAAGGCGTGGCAGTCGGCGGCATCGAAATGCCTGCGGCGGCCGACAAGGCAACCGTCACCGTGTACAACAAGGACGGCACCAAGGTCGCCGAACTGTCGCTGGGCAAGCTTGGCGCAGGCGCCAACGAATTCGTGTGGGACGGCAAGACCGCCGACGGCACGCAGCTCGCAGACGGGACCTACACCATCAAGGTCGCGGCCAGCAACGAAGACGGCACCAAGGTCACGCCGAAATCGCTCGAACTGGCCTCCGTGTTCTCGGTCGGCAAGAAGGCCGACGGCAGCATCGAACTGGAGGTCGGCCGTTTCGGCCAGCTCTCCATGAGCGACATCAAGCGCATTCTCTGAGGTCACGACAATGGCATTCCAGCAAGGTCTTTCCGGACTCAACGCAGCGTCGAAGGCGCTTGACGTCATCAGCAACAACGTCTCGAACGCAAGCAACGTTGGCTTCAAGCAATCCAACGCACAGTTCTCCGACGTGTATGCCGCCGCGCTCAACGGTGCCGCGGCCGGTGTGCAGATCGGTATCGGCACGGCCGTGGCGGCCGTCACGCAGCAATTCACGCAAGGCAACATCACGCCGACCGACAATCCGCTGGATGTCGCGATCAACGGCGCGGGTTTCTTCCGCATGTCGAATGAAGGTTCGCTGGTCTACACGCGCAACGGTCAGTTCGAGATCGACAAGAGCGGCTACATCGTCAACGCGCAGGGCTATAAGCTCACCGGCTACCCGGCCGATGCGCTCGGCAATATCCTGCCGGCCACGCCGCAGCCGCTGTACGTCGACACCGCCGATCTGCTGCCGCAAGAGACGGCCAAGGTCGAGATGGGCCTGAACCTGGATTCGACCAAGGACCCGATCGCCGCGCCCTTCGACGTCAACGACCCGACGACATACAACTCGTCGACCTCGGTCAGCATCTACGACAGCCTGGGCAACTCGCACATCCTGACCATGTACTTCGCCAAAACGGCGAGCGCGACGTGGAACATGTACACGCAGCTCGACGGCGGTGCCACCACCGCCAATGGCACCCTGGCCTTCGACACGGCCGGCCAGCTCACTTCCGGGATGCCGATCACCCTCAACGGGCTGGCCGTCACGACCGGCGCGCAGTCGCCCATGGGTGGCGCCGGCGGCGTGCAGCTCGACATGACGGGCAGCACGCAGTACGGCAGTTCGTTCTCGGTCAATCGCCAGGTGCAGGACGGTTACGCCTCGGGTCGTCTGTCGGGCATCACCATCGGTTCCGACGGCACCGTGCAGGGCCGCTACAGCAACGGCCAGTCGCGCAACCTGGGCCAGATCGTGCTGGCCAATTTCGCCAACGCCAACGGCCTGATCTCGCTGGGCAACAACAACTGGGCCGAATCGCCCGATTCGGGCCAGCCGCTGGTCGGCGCGCCCAATACCGGCAGCATGGGCAAGCTGCAGGCCGGTGCGGTGGAAGAGTCCAACGTCGACCTCACTGCCGAGCTGGTCAACATGATCACGCAGCAGCGCAACTACCAGGCCAACGCCCAGTCCATCAAGACGCAGGACCAGGTGATGCAGACGCTGGTCAACCTGCGCTGACCAAAGCAGATAAGGGGCCGGCATGGACAAGCTCATCTACACCGCCATGAGTGGCGCCAAGGCCACCATGAGCCGGCAGGCGTCGGTGGCCAACAATCTGGCCAACGTGTCGACCACCGGTTTTCGCGCCGAGATGAACCGCTTGCGCGCGGTGCCGGTGCAAAGCGAAGCGCTGCCTTCGCGCGCACACGTCGTCGAAGCCACCGTAGGTGCCGACATGCGCGCCGGCGCCATCATGCAGACCGGCCGCCCGCTCGACATGGCGATCCAGGGGGAGGGCTGGTTTGCCGTACGTGCCGCCGATGGCAGCGAGGCCTATACACGCGACGGCAGTTTTACGGTCGATGCCAACGGCATGCTGCGCACGCGCAGCGGGCAGGAAGTGCTCGACGACGGCGGCAACCCCATCACGCTGCCGCCCGACAACAGCATCGAACTGGGCGGCGACGGCACGCTCACGGCAACACCGCGCGACGGAACGCTCAACGCCGCCAATCCGGTGGCGCGCCTCAAGCTCGTCAATCCCGACCCGGCGACCCTGCAGCGTCGCGACGACGGACTCTTTCGCACGGCGGGCAATCAATCGGCCGCGGCCGACGACAACGTCAAGGCCCTGGGCGGTGCGCTCGAAGGCAGCAACGTCAGCATGGTCGACCAGATGGTGCAGATGATCTCGCTGCAACGTCACTACGAAATGCACACCAAGCTCCTGCAGACGGCGCAGGAAGACGACCGCGCGGCGACGCAGATTCTGTCGCGCACGTAACGCTCGTACACATTCCGCGCGACGCGAGGCGTGGCGCGGCCCGGCGAGGATTGAGCGGAAAACCGCCTCCTAATCGGCGCAATGGAGCGCCGGGGCGGACGCTAATCTGGCACCACTGCAGGAGGACATTCCCCATGATCAGAGCACTGTGGATCGCCCGCACGGGCCTGGATGCGCAGCAGACGCAGCTGGACACCATCTCGAACAACCTGGCCAACGTCAGCACCAACGGCTTCAAGCGTGCGCGCGCCGTGTTCGAAGACATGCTGTACCAGACCTTCCGCCAGGCTGGCGCCAACTCCACCCAGCAGACGACGATCCCGTCGAGCCTGCAACTGGGTACCGGCGTGCGCCCCGTGGCGACCGAGAAGATCCAAACGCAGGGCAACCTGCAACAGACCGGCAATCCGCTGGACGTGGCGATCAATGGCGAAGGCTTCTTCCAGGTGCAACTGCCGGACGGCACCACCGCCTACACGCGTGATGGTTCGTTCCAGAAGGACTCCAACGGACAACTGGTGACCGCCAGCGGCTACGCGCTGCAGCCGGCCATCACCATTCCGGCCGACGCGCTGTCGGTGACCATCGGCAAGGACGGCACGGTGAGCGTGACGCAGCCGGGCCAGACCGCGGCATCGCAGGTCGGCACCATCCAGATCGCCACCTTCATCAACAACGGCGGCCTGCAGAGCATCGGCGAGAACCTGTATCTGGAAACGGCATCCAGCGGTACCCCGACAGCGAGCACGCCGGGCCTGAACGGTGCGGGTGTGCTCAACCAGAGCTACGTCGAAACGTCCAACGTCAACGTGGCCGAAGAGCTCGTCAGCATGATCCAGACGCAACGCGCCTATGAATTGAATTCGCGCGTCGTCCAGACGGCCGATTCGATGCTCGGCCGCCTCACGCAACTGTAAGGAGCGCGCGATGAGCATCCTGCGACGGATGGGCGGGTTCGCGGCGGTGCTGTCGCTGTCCGCCTGCATGACGGTGCCGCCCACCAACATCGAACAACCCATGACCGCGCGCCCCGCGCCGCTGTCGACCGGCCCGAACAACGGCGCCATCTACCAGCAGGTGGCCATCCGCCCGCTGTTCGAAGATCGCCGGGCGCGCATGGTCGGCGACATCATCACAGTGAATCTCGTCGAGAAGACGAGTGCCAGCAAGAACTCCAACGCATCGGCGGGCAAGAGCTCGACGTTGTCCGCGTCGATTCCCAACATTACCGGCGTGCCCGGCAAGTTCCTCGCTGGCATGGGCGTGGATGCGAGTGGCGACAACAGTTTCTCGGGCAAGGGTGCGGCGGCGGCGAAGAACGATTTCACCGGCACCATCACCGTGACGGTGGTGGACGTGTATCCGAACGGCAATCTGGTGGTGGCCGGCGAGAAGCAGGTCGCCATCAACCAGGGCAATGAGTTCATCCGCTTCTCGGGCGTGGTCAACGCGGCCAACGTCACCACGGCCAACACCGTACAGTCGACGCAGGTTGCCGATGCGCGCATCGAATATAAGGCCACGGGCTACATCGACGAAGCGCAGACCATGGGATGGATGCAGCGCTTCTTCATGAACGTGTTGCCGTTCTGAGCGGGCTGCCGATGTTGGCCCATGGATGTTTTCCACGGGGGGCCAGCGTCGTTGGCCGGGAGTCCGCCCCGGCGGGCGGGTCACTTCTTTGTATCGACAAAGAAGTAACCAAGAAAGCGATCCCCGTGACGCCGCCGGCCTTCGGCCGGTCCCCTGCGCTGCGCGGTCGAGAAGGCGGCTGCGGAACTCGGCCCTCTGGGCCTCAGACAGTCCTCGCCGACCCTGCTTCGCAGGGCAACCTTCTCGCCCTGTGCTGCTCGGCGGCGCCGAAGGGGGATCCCACATCGAGCATCTCCAGTGATCGGAGACCGATGCGGCGACAGCAAGACGAATGAGAGATTGGAATTGCCATGACGACTCGATGGAAACGTAATGTGGTATCGATGCTGCGGGCGGCGCGGCTAGCGCGCGTGGCAGGCGTCGTCATGACGTTCGTCGTCCTGTCGTCGGCACCTACTGCGCACGCGGAGCGAATCAAGGATCTTGCGAGCATCGCCGGCGTGCGCACCAACCAGCTCGTCGGCTACAGCCTCGTCGTCGGTCTGGACGGCACAGGCGACCAGACCTCGCAGGCCCCCTTCACGGTGCAAAGCCTGACCAACATGCTCGGCAACCTTGGCGTGACCGTGCCGCAGGGCACCAACATGCAACTCAAGAACGTCGCCGCCGTCATGGTGACGATGTCGCTGCCGCCCTTTGCGCAACCCGGCCAGCAGTTCGACGTCACGGTGTCCTCGCTTGGCAATGCCAAGAGCCTGCGCGGTGGCACGCTGCTGATGACCCCCCTCAAGGGCGTCGATGGTCAGGTGTACGCCATTGCGCAGGGCAACCTCATCGTGGGCGGCGCGGGCGCGCAGGCCGGCGGTTCGAGCGTCACCATCAACCATCTTGCGGCCGGGCGCATTCCCGCTGGTGCAACGGTCGAACGCGCCGTGCCGATGCCGGTGGGCGATGCCGATACGATTTCGTACGAGCTGGCCGCGGCGGATTTTGGTACCGCGCAACGCGTGGTCGATGCCATCAACCGCAGCACCGGTCCCGACACCGCGTGGGCGCTCGATGCGCGCCGCATCCAGGTGCGGGCACCCGCGGCGCCCAATGAACGTGTGGCCTTCCTGGGGCGCGTCGAGAACATCGAGGTGACGCCGTTGATGGGAGCGGCCAAGGTGATCGTCAATTCGCGTTCCGGTTCGGTGGTGATGAACCAGGCCGTGACGATCCAGGAGTGCGCAGTGGCGCACGGCAATCTCTCGGTATCGATCGACACCGAGCAGCAGGTCAGCCAGCCCAATTCCTTCTCGCGCGGCCGCACGGTGGTCACGGAAAGTGCGCAGATCGATCTCAAGCAGGGCAGCGGCAACCTCGTGCGCATGCGCGCCGGCGCCAACCTCGCCGACGTGGTGAAGGCGCTCAACGCCGTCGGAGCTACGCCGCTGGACCTGATCAACATCCTGCAGGCGATGAAGTCGGCTGGTGCATTGCGCGCCGAGCTGGAAGTCATCTGACGAGCGCCGCGCCATGCTTGACCAGATCAACACACTCGACCCGAACAGCCTGACTGCCCTCAAACGCATGTCGAAGGACAATTCGCCGGCGGCGATCAGGAGCGCGGCGCAACAGTTCGAAGCGTTGTTCCTGCAAAACATGCTCAAGTCGATGCGCGATGCCACCGTCACGTCCGACGCGACGGGCAGCGAGACGACACGCTTCTACCAAGGCCTGTACGACCAACAACTGGCCGCGATGATGGCGCAGCGCGGTGGCATCGGACTGGCCGACATGATGGAAAAGCAGATGGGCGCGCAGGCGGCCGCTGCCCAGAACGCCGCCGCAACCAGCACAACGACTGCCGCTAACGTGCCCCTGTCGCTCGATGCGGCTCGCGCGGCCGCCGCGCACGCAGCCTCTGGCGACAAAGTGCCGACCACGCCACAGGCGTTCGTCGACGCAACCTGGCCGCAGGCCGCCAAGGCTGCGCAATCGCTGGGCGTGCCCGCGCACTTTCTCATCGCGCAGGCCGCACTGGAAACGGGTTGGGGCAAGTCGCAGATCCGCAACAAGGACGGCACACCAAGCTACAACCTCTTCAACATCAAGGCGGGCAGCAACTGGACCGGCAAGGTGGTCGAGGCGCGTACCGTCGAATACGAAAACGGCCAGCGCAAAGTGCGTGTAGAGCGCTTTCGTGCCTACGATTCGTATGAGCAGGCGTTTCAGGATTACGCCGATCTCGTCGGCAACTCGCCGCGCTACGCCAAGGTCGCCGGCAAGACCGATGGCCACGCCTTCGCACGCGCATTGCAGGAAGGCGGCTACGCGACCGACCCGTCATATGCGGACAAGCTCGCCCGCGTCATCAACGGCAACGCGCTGCGCCAACGCCTGATGGCTTCGGCCGCATCCGCGCGCGGCTGATAAATCCGCCCTGTCTGCGTCTGTCATATCTCTGTCACGGCGTCGTCATATCGCCTCGGTAGCGTGACGCCCTTTGTTTTGAACAAAGGATGTCGCGATGAAGAGGTTTGCACGTTCGGTTGCCGGCTCGACGCTGGTTGTGATGATGCTGAGCATGCTGACGGCATGCGGCGGTGACGACAACAACAACGACTCCAGCAGCCCGAGCGGTGTGAGTTCGTCGTCGTCCTCTTCCACGTCGTCGCGCAGCTCAAGCTCTACTTCGTCCGTGAGTTCGTCGGCGGCCTCCAGCGCGTCGTCGAGCGCGGCGTCCACGTCGTCTTCAAGCGTCGCGTCGTCGTCTTCGTCTTCCGTTGCGCCGGGTGTGTGGGCCAGTGCAGTGGCGGGCAACGTGCTGGCGGTCAAGCTGTCGGCGCTCAAGCCGACGCAGGGCGGTCTTGGATTCGATCAGGTCTACTACAAGCTCGGCCGCTACGAGGTGGACGTTGCGAAGAAGTTCGATGATTTCTGCGCCGATGAAGGCATGACGGGTGTTGCGACGTGGTCGGCCACGTCCACGCTCAAGGATTCGACGAGCTTTGTCTGCACGGTGACCGATACGACGCTGCGCGACACCTCGGTACTCGGCACGGTCGTGGTCGGCCCGAACGGCGATTCGCTCTACCTCACCGACGGTCACCATGGCCTGTCGACCTACTACGAAGTGCCGGACGGCGGCCCCGACCTGGTGGTGCACGTGCTGGTGCGCAACAACCTTTCGGCGTACTCGGGCTCGGCGTTCTGGACGCAGATGCAGAGCAACAATTATCTGTGGCTCAAGAATGGCAACGATCAGACGATCACCACCGCGCAACTGCCGGCGGGGTTGGGCTTCAGGAACGGCATGACCAACGACGTGTTCCGTTCGCTGGTGTACTTCACGCGTGACGTGGGTTACAGCAAGCCGGCTTCCAGCCCCGATTACCTGGAGTTCTACTGGGCCGAGTGGCTGCGCGGCAACGCGAGCTTCAACCTTGCGAGTTACGACCTCACCAAGCTCAATACCGGCATCACCGATCCGTCGACCGACACCGGCTACCTGGGTGCGGTGTGGAACGCGTCGACCTTGATGTCCAATGCCACCGATCCGATCATCGCCGGCAAGACCGGTACCGATCTGGGCAAGCTCTCGCCCATCAACGGTGGCAAGGCGTACAACAAGGGCACTTTCGGCGATCTGCTGAAGACCATGTCCGACACCAAGCCGGGCAAGATCGCCTACACACTGAACTACAAGTCCGCGCACGGCCTGTAGGCTGGAGCGGTAGAGGAGCGGGCCCGGTCATGTGCCGGGCCTTTTTCGTTAATGTTGGCCAACAAAAAAGCCCGCATCGAGCGGGCTTCTTTTTGAGCGCGTGGCTGACGCGTCAGACAGTTTTCATGCCGAGTCGGCCGAGCAGTGCGTTGTCGCCGTCAACGTCCGGGTTGCCGGTGGTGAGCAGCTTGTCGCCATAGAACATCGAGTTCGCACCGGCGAGGAAGCACAGCGCCTGGGCCTCATCGGTGAGCTCGCGGCGGCCGGCGGACAGGCGCACATAGCTCGTCGGCATGGCGATGCGTGCAGCGGCGATGGTGCGCACGAACTCGAACGGATCGATGCGCGGCATGTCGGCCAGCGGCGTGCCTTCGACGGCGACGAGGCTGTTGATGGGCACCGATTCGGGCGGCGTCTCCATGTTGGCGAGCTGGGCGATCATGGCGGCGCGGCCACGGCGCGATTCGCCCATGCCGATGATGCCGCCGGAGCACACGTTGATGCCGGCATCGCGCACGCGGTCGAGTGTGTCGAAGCGATCGGCCTGCGAGTGCGTGGTGATGATCTCGCCGTACAGTTCGGGAGCGGTGTCGATGTTGTGGTTGTAGTAATCCAGACCCGCGGCCTTGAGCTTTTCGGCCTGGCCGTCGCGCAGCATGCCGAGCGTCACGCAGGTCTCCAGCCCCAGCGCCTTGACCTCGCGGACCATGTCGAGCACGGGTTCGAGATCTTTGTCTTTGGGTCCGCGCCAGGCGGCACCCATGCAAAAGCGGGACGAGCCAGCCTCCTTTGCCTGACGGGCCTTCTCGACGACCTCGTCCAGCGACAGCATCTCTTCCTTCTCGACGCCGGTCTGGTAGCGCTTGGATTGCGAGCAGTAGCCGCAGTCTTCCGAGCAGCCGCCGGTCTTGATCGACAGCAGCGTGCTGCGCTGGACGGCGTTGGGATCGAAGTGTTCGCGGTGCACTTGTTGCGCGCGGAAGATCAGGTCCATCAGCGGCATGTCGAGCAGCGCCTGCACTTCTTCCACCGACCAGCGCTGTGGCGCCTGCGGTTCGGTGGACTTGCGGTGGATCTTGATCTCGCTCGCGGCGACGGGGGGCGTGGTGGTCATGGCACAGCCTTCGATGATGTATTCGTGGAGCCTGCGCGGCGTGCTTGACGCACGGCGGGGCGGGGCAAGCGGGTCGCGGCGCATTATACCCGTCGCGCCGACCACTTCCTCCGCCTGCAAGATGCCTTCTGTCCGGCCGTGCCTGCAATCGCTGATTCCGTGCCTGCACCAAGTCTTTGCGCAGATCTGGCCGGCGCGTTGCCATGTGTGCGGAGCGCGCTCCGGCCTCGCGCCGGTGTGCGAGGCATGCATGGCGGATTTGCCGCAACTGCCGGATCAACGCTGCGCGCTGTGCGGCCTGCCTACACTGCGCGGTGCCACCTGCGGGCGTTGCCTGCATCGCCTGCCGCACTTCGACGCGACGCATGCCGCGTTCGTCTACGCCTTTCCGGTTCGTGAATTGTTGCTGTCGCTGAAGGCGGGGCACGGCTTCGAGCTGGCCGGCTGGTTCGCAACCCGCATGGCGCAGGCGTGGCCGGACGAGCAGGTCGACGCGATCGTCGCCATGCCGCTGCATCCGCGCCGCTTGCGGGAGCGCGGTTTCAACCAGTCCATGGAATTGGCGCGCCGCATCGGACAAGCCGTTGGCGTGCCCGTGTGGATTCGTGCGGTCGACCGTGCGCGCGACACGCCGCACCAGACAGGACTGCGCTTGCGTGGGCGCCGCAATAACTTGCGCGGAGCCTTTGTCTGCACACGCCGCTTCGACGGCCTGCATGTCGTGGTGGTGGACGACGTGATGACCAGCGGCACGTCATGCGATGAACTGGCCCGCACTCTCAAGCGCGCGGGTGCACGCCGGGTGACGTGCTTGGTGACGGCCCGTACCTTGGCCGCAAAGCGAGTGAAGGTTCTGTGAGAACGGCGCGGGCGTGGCTCTGGATGGCCGTGCCCGCGCACAGCGCGATCAGCGCGGGGTGGCCGCTGGCGCGGACTGGTCGCCCGCCGGCGGCGGGGACAGACGCTTGGCCTCTTCGTCGCTGATGATCTGGAAGACCTGCACCACGCGCTCTACACCCTTGGTGGTGCGGGCGACATCCACCGCGATGCTGGCTTCGCGTTGCGTGACCAGGCCCATCAGGAACGCGGTATTGCGCTCGGTGACGACCTTGATGTCATTGGCGGAAATGCCGTCGGTATTGATCAGGCGCGCCTTGAGGTTGGACGTGATCAGCGTGTCGTTGGAGCGCGTCGTCAGCGAAGCCGGCCAGCCCACGGTCAGCTCGTTGAACACCTGCGCGACGTTGGGATAGGCACGCGCCATGCGTTCGGCCTCTGCCTTGCCCGCTTCGTCGGCGGTCTGGCCGGTGAGCAGCACCCAGCGGTTGAACGAGGTCACGACCACGCGGGCGCGGGTGTCGCCGAACTTGCTGCTGATCTGGTTGCCGAGCTTGATTTCGATTTCGTTGTCGGTGACCTGCGTGCCATAGGGGCGGCGGTCGATGGTGGCGGCGACGCCGGTGCCCACGCCGGCAGCGACGATCGGCACGCAGCCTTGCAGGACGAGCACTGCGAGCGAAGCGGTCGCAGCGATGAGCTTGAGGTTCGGGCTGATCAATTGGCGCTTCAAATTTCTTCTCCCATCAACATGCAGTCGATGCCGTCGCACAGGCAGTGGATGGCAAGGACGTGCGTTTCTTCGATGCGCGCCGCGCGGTCGCTCGGCACGCACACATGGACATCGGTGTCACGCAAACGTTGCGCAAGCTCGCCGCCGCCCTTGCCGGTGAGTGCGATCACGCGCATGTCGCGTTCGTGCGCGGCGGTGACCGCCTCGATGATGTTGGGCGATTCGCCGCTGGTGCACAGCACGAGCAACACGTCGTGCGGCTGGCCCAATGCGCGGACCTGCTTGGCGAAGACCTGCGAGAAATCGTGGTCGCACGACAAGGATGTCAGGAGCGCGCTGTCGGCGCCGAGTGCCAGCGCCGCCAGTTCGGGGCGTTCGCGCTCGAAGCGGCCGGACAGGCGCGCGGCAAAGCGCTGCGCATCGGCGGCCGATCCGCCATTGCCGCAGGCGAGGATCTTGCCGTTGCCGAGCAGGCTCTGGACCATCAGGTCGGTGGCTTCCAGGATGGGGCCGGCGAGCAGCTCGGCGGCATCGATCTTGACTTGCACGCTGTCCTGGAAATGCTGCGATATGCGGGCGAAAAGATCCATGAGTCCGTGAGGCGCGCGCAGCGTAGGCGCTGCGCGCGATAGAAGGTTGGGGTGGGGTTCAGGCGGCCAGTCCGCGGGTCTCTTCCAGGCCGAGCATGATGTTCATGCACTGGATGGCGGCTCCGGAAGCGCCCTTGCCAAGGTTGTCGAAGCGCGACGCCAGCAGAATCTGGTCGGCATGGCCAAAGACGAACAGCTCGGCGCGATTGGTGTCGTTGCATGCGGTGGCCGGCAGGAAGCCGTTGTCGAGCGCCGACGGGTCGCCGAAAGGCTGCACGCGCACGAAAACCTCATCCTTGTAGTAATCGGCAAAGTAGTCGTGCAGCGACTGCGGGTCGGTGCGCTTGGCAAGCGTGCGGCTCACGAGCGGCACCGACACCACCAGGCCCTGCGCGAAGTTGCCGACGATGGGTGTGAACAACGGCGCATTCGTCAGGCCGGAGATCGTCTTCATCTCGGGCAGGTGCTTGTGCTGCAGGCCGAGCGCGTAGAAGCGCGGGCTCTTCATGCTGTCGGGCAGTTCTGCGGGCGCTTCGTAGCTGGCGATCATTTCCTTGCCGCCGCCGGTGTAGCCGGTCACCGAATACGTGCTGAAAGGATGGTCGGCGCTCACGATGCCGCCTGCGACCAGCGGGTGCACGAGCAGAATGAAGCCACTCGCGTGGCAGCCCGGCACGGCCACTTTCTGCGCGTTGCGGATACGGTCGCGCTGGCCTGCGTTCAGTTCGGGCAAACCGTAGACCCAGTCGGGATTGGTGCGATGTGCGGTGCTGGCATCGAGAAAACGCGTGCGCGTGTTGCCGGGGGCGAGCAGCGCGACTGATTCTTTCGAAGCGGCGTCCGGCAGGCACAGGAACACCACGTCGGCGCTGTTGATGTACTCGGCCTTGACTGCGGTGTCCTTGCGCTTGTCTTCGGGGATCGTGAGGACTTCGATCTCCTCGCGCTGCGCGAGGCGTTCGTCGATCTTCAGACCGGTGGTGCCGTGGCGGCCGTCGATGAAAACCTTGTACGTCATGGTCGAACCTGTGGGGGCTGTTCGGCGCGAGTGGCCAAACCGGTATTGTAGCGTGCAAAAGAAAAACCCCCGGCGCCTGCGCGCTCGGGGGTTTGTAACCCGATGTGCGGTGCGTGCGTCACACCGCGCAGGGTCTTAGCGGGCCTGCCAGCCGCCGTCGACGTTGACGATCGTGCCGTTCAGGTAGTCCGAAGCTTCGGCTGCCAAGAACACGGCGGTGCCGGCCAGATCTTCCGGCTGGCCCCAGCGACCGGCGGGGATGCGGTCCAGGATCGCCTTGTTGCGGGCTTCGTCAGCGCGGATCGGCGCGGTGTTGGCCGTGGCGATGTACCCCGGGGCGATGCCGTTGCAGTTGATGCCCTTGGAGGCCATTTCGTTGGCGATCAGCTTGGTGATGCCGGCGATGCCGTGCTTGGAAGCCGTGTAGCCCGGCACCAGGATGCCGCCCTGGTACGACAGCATCGAGCAGATGTTGATGATCTTGCCCTTGCCGTTGCGGCCGACGACGTGGCGGCAGAAGGCCTGCGACAGGTACACCGGTGCGTAGAGGTTGATCTTCATGACGAAGTCGAAGTCCTCTTCGGTGTGCTCCAGGAACGGAGCGCGGCGGATGGTGCCGGCGACGTTGCCGAGGATGTCGACCTGACCCGCCAGCTTCACGGCTTCGTCGATGACGCGTTGCGGAGCGCCCGCTTCGGTCAGGTTGGCCTTGAGGTACCAGAACTTGCCGCCGGTCTTGGCGACGGCGGCTTCCAGGCCGGTCTTGGTCTCGTCAGTCATCGGTGCGAAGTCGGCAGCGATGACGGAGGCGCCCGCTTCGGCCATCTTGATGGCGATGGCTGCGCCGATGCCCTGTGCCGCACCGGTAATCAGGGCAACCTTGCCCGACAGATCAAAAGGATTGCTCATTGTGGTGACTCTCCCGTGTTGTAACGTTAATGCCGCCCGAGGGGTCGGGCGGAGGTGCCGGAGGGCGGTTCAAGCTGGTCGGCGGAGATGCCGCCGCCTGGAACCTGTTCCCGCGCCTGTTGCGATGTCGCGATCGGGGCTCATGTCCTGCCCGCCCCGCCGACCTTTCGCCACTGGCTGCGAACAGGTTGAACTTACTTGCGGAAATCCTTGCGTGGCGGGCTGAAGGTATCCAGCAGCAGGGTTTCTTCGCCTTGCTTGGCGAGGAAGCCGTGCATCAGTCCGCTCGGCACGAGGATCATGTCGCCGGCCTTCATTTCGTAGGCCTTGTCGACGATCGTATAAGTGCCGCCGCCATAGACCACGAAAGTCGTCTGCTCGTGCGGATGGCTGTGCATGTAGCCTTCGGCCCCGGGCTGGAAGTGGACCTCCACCTGCATGAGCATTTCGCCGTCGGCGATGATGCGTCGCTTGACGCCGCCGCCAAGCTCTTGCCATTCGGGTTTTTCGAGCGTGGTCATGGGGATGCTCCTCGTTGTCCTGGGACGGCGAGCCGTCCTGAAAAAACGTCGCACCGTCTGAACGGCGCGCGTGGTGCAACCATGGGATTTTAGCCGATGGCGGGCTTCCCCGTATATGTTTGATGGGCCCTGGCGCGGGGGCCCCATTTGAGTACGATCAAATGCATCCGGTCGCTTGTGGGAAAATGCGTGGTGGCTGCGACGGATCACCCCATGACGCCGGCGTCGAAGGCGGCCGGTATCCACTGGATCGCGGCCGTATCGAGCCGGTCGAGCAGGATGGCATCGAAGCGGCACGGCGCCGCCGAGTAGGCTTGGCCGGCGCCGCTCAGCCAATGCTGGGCCGCCAGCGCGACGCGCCGCTGCTTGGCGGCCGTGATGCTTTCGGCCGCGCCGCCAAACCGGACGTGGCGACGCAGGCGGACTTCGACGAAGACGACTGCGCCGTCCATGCGGGCGATCAGATCGACTTCGCCGCCCCGGCAGTGCACATTGCGCGCCAGTATCCGCGCACCATGGGCAACGAGGAAATCCGCCGCCAGGGTTTCGGCCGATGCGCCCTGATCGCGCTTGCGTGCGGGCGTGTCGGCTTGCCGCTTTTTCCACCACATTCCACAATCCCCCGATTCCATCGCGCTGGCGCCGTCCGCGCCATACCCGATCACGACATGAACGAATCCGTCTCTCCGCTGGCGCCGCAAGCCAGCCTCTACATCGTCGCCACGCCGCTGGGCAATGTCCGCGACATCACGCTGCGCGCGCTCGACGTGCTGCGCGCTGTCGACGTGGTGGCCGCCGAGGATACGCGTCACAGTCAACGGCTTCTTGATGCACATGGCATTCGCGCCAATCTGCTGGCGCTGCACGAGCACAACGAACAGGCCGGCGCCACGCGCGTCATCGCCATGCTGGAAGAGGGGCGCCATGTGGCGCTGGTGACCGACGCCGGTACGCCGGCCGTGTCCGACCCCGGCGCACGACTGGTTGCACGCGTGCAGGCCGCCGGGCATCGCGTGGTGCCTGTGCCTGGCCCCTGTGCGGCGATCGCGGCGCTGTCCGTATCGGGTCTGGCCGATGGGGCGTTCCAGTTCGTCGGCTTTCTGCCGCCCAAGCCGGCCGCCCGCCGCGCGATGCTCGAAGCGCTGGCGCCGGTTGCCGCGACCTTGGTGTTCTACGAGGCACCCCATCGCATTGCCGAATGCGTGGACGATTTGCTCGCGGTGCTCGGTGGTGAGCGCGAGCTGGTGGTCGGGCGCGAACTGACCAAGATGTTCGAGCAGGTCCAGCGCCTGCCGCTGGCCGAAGCGCCGGCGTGGTTCGCCGCCGACCCGAATCGCCAGCGCGGCGAATTCGTATTGCTGGTTTCCGCGCCGCCGCCGCGCGAAGGCGTGCCCGCCGAGGTCGAACGCACGTTGCGCCTGCTGATGGCGGAACTGCCGCTCAAGTCGGCGGCGCGACTGACGGCCGAACTCTCTGGCGTGTCACGCAATGTGCTGTATGACCTGGGGCTTTCGTTCAAAGCCGCGGATCAGGGCGACTGAAGGCGGCGCGATGAGTACAATGCTCGTTGCAGCCCGGTGTGCCGCGCGCACGGGCCGGCTGCAATGAGCTGATGGGTTGCCGCACTCTTGCCGGACGCTTCGCCCATGCACCACTCGCGGCGATGCGGGCCGTTCCCTAACCCCGCGTGCCCGGACCCCCGCACGCGATTCGTGACCGGAGCTTCTGTCCATGACCCTCTACCGCAAGACGTATTACGCCACGCATCCGGATTCCATGCCGGGTGCGACGAATGATCAATTGCGTAATCGTTACCTGATCACTGATCTGTTTGCCGCGGACGAAGTCCGCCTGAACTACACCCACTTCGAGCGCATGGTCATCGGCGGCGCAGCGCCCGTGTCGAAGAAGGTGTCGCTGCCGGTGCAGACCGAGCCCGCGTCCGCCAAGGACAAGCCTTTCCTGGAGCGTCGCGAGCTTGGCGTCGTCAACGTGGGCGCAGGGCAGGGCGCCGTGATCGTCGACGGCAAGCGTTTCGAGATGAAGCCCAAGGATGGCCTGTACGTGGCCATGGGCGCGGCCGACGTGACGTTCGAGTCGGCCGATGCGGGCAACGCGGCCAAGTTCTATCTGGTGTCGACGCCGGCACACGCTGCGTACGAAACGACCCATATCTCCATCGACAAGGCGGTGCCGCTGGAACGCGGTGCGCTGGAGACCTCCAACGAGCGCACCATCTACCAGTACATCGTTCCGCAGACGGTGAAGTCGTGCCAGTTGCTGCTGGGCCTCACCGCGCTCAAGCCGGGGAGCGTGTGGAATACCTGCCCGCCACACCTGCATGACCGCCGGTCCGAGGCGTACTTCTATTTCGACCTGGCCGAAGATCAACGCATCATGCACTTCATGGGCGAGCCGGACGACGTGCGTCAGATCACCATGGCCAAGGATGAGGCCGTCATATCGCCGCCGTGGTCGATCCACATGGGTTCGGGCACGAGCAACTACACGTTCATCTGGGCGATGGGGGGCGAGAATCTCGACTACACCGACATGAACGTGCTGGATATCTGCCAGCTCAAGTGATTCTCGGCGCTCTCTCAGTCAGGAATTGAGCAAACGACCCGCTCGCGCTCAGGCCGGCGGGTCGTTTTGTGTCGAGGCATTGCAGAACACGGATCTTGCGCGGCGCTTGGGCTGTAACGCGGTCGGTCCAATGAACGAGTGAACCTCTCCATCTTTCATCCATGTTGCCATGAGTGACCTGCCATCCCTGCGAGCCAGTGCGCTTGCCAACCGCTTATCCGACTGGCGCGCGTGGCGCGACCGCATCGTCGTGTGGCTGGCGGCGATCGTTGCGGGCCTGTGCGTGGTGGTGTTCACCAAGATGACGGAGTTCGCGGCGGATCTGTTCCAGACGATCCGCGCACACAGTGTTGCCTGGCCGCTGCTGTTGACTCCTTTGGGCGGCATGCTGGCGGTGTGGATCGCGCGCACCTGGGCGCCGGGCAGCGCGGGCAGCGGCATTCCGCAGGTGATGGTGTGTCTCGACCCGAGCGTGCCGCCGTCGCGCGTCCGGCACTTCGTGTCGACCCGGCTCTCGATCATCAAGAGTGTATGTGGCGCGCTGGCGCTGAGCGTGGGTTTTTCGAGTGGTCGCGAAGGACCGTCGGTGCAGATCGCCGCCGGCATCATGCACGGCTTCCGGCGCTTTCTGGGGCCCGACTCGCGCATCCAGCCCAACGATCTGATGCTGGCAGGCGGCGCCGCCGGTATTGCCGCCGCATTCAACACACCGCTGGCGGGCGTGATGTTCGCCATCGAAGAACTCTCGCGCCGTTTCGAGCAGCGCTCCAGCGGCGTGATCGTCACGGCCATCATTATTGCCGGTCTGGTGTCGGTATCGGTGTTCGGCAATCTCAACTACTTCGGTCGTCTGACGATCGAAGAGACACGCATTGCACTGCTCGTGCCGGCCGCCATCTGCGCCGTGGTCAGCGGTGCGCTGGGTGGATTGTTCTCGCGCCTGCTGATCGTGTCGTCGGCGGGCACCAAGGATCGCGTCACGGCGTTCCGCATCGCGCATCCGATTTGGTTTGCCGGCGGCTGTGGCCTGGCGGTGGCGATCCTGGGGCTGGTCAGCGGCGGTTCGGCGCATGGCAGCGGCTACGAACTGACCCGCGGTCTGCTGGCGCACGAAGAGTCGGTGCCGTTCCTCTATGCAGGCGTCAAGTTCATTGCCACGTGGATTTCGTACTGGAGCGGCATTCCCGGCGGCATCTTCGCGCCGGCGCTGTCGGTGGGCGCCGGCATTGGTTACGACATCGCCATGCTGACGCATTCGGATCTGATGATGCCGCTGGTGGCGCTGGGCATGGTCGGCTTTCTCGCCGCCGTCACGCAGGCGCCGATCACGTCCTTCATCATCGTCATGGAAATGATCGACGGACACATGATGGTGCTGAGCCTGATGGCGACCGCACTCGTCGCCTCGCTCATCTCCCGCCTGGTGTCGCCGCCGCTGTATCACTCGCTCGCACAACTGCAGTTGGAGGGCGCCAAGGCGGCCGAGAACGCCGCGGCAGGCGCTGATGCAGACAATGCCGCATCACCTGATACGGAACGCGATGCACCACCGCTGGACAACGCTGCAATCACCGAGCAGGCATCGAACACCAAGGAGCCCACATGACGCAACCACAACGCATCCTGATCATCGTGCACGCCGCACCTTACGGCAGCGAACGCGTACTGTCCGCACTTCGGCTGGCCTCTGCGCTGGCCGGGCATGGGGACGCAACTCCGCACCTGCGCCTGTTCTTCATGTCGGACGGCGTGACGACCGGCCTGGCCGGGCAGGCGGAGGCGACAGCGGGCGGCGGCCTGCAACAGATGATCGAAGACCTGACCGGGCAGGGTGTGCCGGCAAAATTGTGCCGCACGTGTGCGGTCGCGCGCGGCGTCGACAAATTGCCGCTGGCCTCCGGCGTCGAGATCGGCACGCTTCCGGAGCTGGCCGAATGGACGCTGTGGGCGGACAAGGTCATCACGTTCTGAACCATGTCTGCGCGCGACGTCGGCGCCGGCGTCAGGCGACGACGCCGGCCCGTTTCTTTGCCGCGCGCAGGAATTCGCCGAGCAACGGCGCGCCATCGAGCAGGTGGCTGTTGTGGGCGGGGTGGAATTCCGGGTGCCACTGCACGCCATAGACGAAGCCGTTGCCCGTCCAGCGGATGGCTTCCACGACGTCGTCGTGAATCGACTGCGCCTCGACCACCAATCCGTTGCCAAGTTGCTTGACGGCCTGATGGTGGATGCTGGTGACCTGCGGATCGTCCTCGGTGGGGTAGAGCCGTTCGAGCAGCGAATCCTTGGTGAAGCGAACGCCGTGCGCGTGCCGATCATAGGCGTCGTGGTCGACGTGCTTGAACGCACCGCCGAGCTGCGTGGCGACGTCCTGGTAGAGCGTGCCGCCGAAGGCCACGTTGATCAATTGGCAGCCCCGGCAGATGCCCAGCACCGGCTTGTTCTGGATGATGCACTCCCACAGCAGGTCGAGCTCGTACAGGTCGCGCACGCGATCGCCCCGCCACTCCGGGTGCATGGCTTCTTCGCCATAACTCTGCGGTGACACATCCGCGCCGCCCTGCAGCACCAGTCCGTCAATGGCGCGCACGTAGTCGCCCACGTGTACGGCGGCGCGGCGCAGGCCGCCCTCGCTCTCCAGCGTCGGGATCATTAATGCCAGGGCGCCTTCGGCAATGATCCAGTGTGCGATGGACTGCTCGATGTACTGCAATTTCTTGCCGCGGAATCCGAGCTCCATCGGCGGCTGGTGCATCAGTCGCGCCGATACGCCAATGCGCAATGGCGGCGTGCGGGCCCCGCCGAGAGGCGTAGTGGGCGTGCTCAGTGTGGGCCGCGCCATAGCTGGGCTTGCTCCCACACCAGGTCACCGAACGAGCGGTTGCGCTGGTAGGCGTTGCGCATCCATTGCGCGTGGTTTCCCGCTTCGACCGACTGCCACAAGGATTTGAGCAGATCGGTGGTTTCCAGTTCAGCCGCGTGGGGCGCGAGCTTTTCGAGCGTGTCGGCCAGATCGTCGCGCAGGCTGCGGCGCTCCTTGGTCTGCGGATCGATGATGCAGCCATCGAAGCCGAAGCGTGCAGCCTGAAAGCGGTTGTAGGTGTAGACCGCGTAGAGGGATTCGTCGATGACGAAAGGGCGTTCGATCAGCAGATAGCGGCACACCGTCTGCGCCAACGCCGCGAGTGCGGCGGCCCGCTCGATCGTCAGCGGGGTGTCGCAGATGCGGATTTCGACCGTGCCGAATTCGGGCTTGGGCCGGATGTCCCAGTAGAAGTCCTTCATGCTGCCGATCACGCCGTAGCTCTTCATGTTGTCGTAATAGGCGATGAAGTCGGCCCAGCGCTTGACCATCGGCGCTCTGCCCGACAGCGGGAAGGCCGAGATCGCATTCAGGCGCGAAGTATCGAATGCGGTATCCACGCCCTGGTAATAGGGCGACGCCGCCGACAGCGTGATGAAATGCGGAATGAAGCGCGACAGGCCGTGCAGCAGGAACAACGCCTCATCGCCGGACGGGCAGCCGACGTGGATATGCTGACCGAATACGGTGAATTGCTTGGCGAGATAACCGTACAGCGTGTTGAGCTGATGAAAGCGCGGCGTGTCGAAGATCTTGCGGTCCGCCCAGTGCTGGAACGGATGTGCGCCGCCGCCGCACACCAGCAGGTTGAGGCGATCCGCCTGCTCCACGAGTGTCGCCCGAGCGGCATTCAGCTCGTCCAACAGCGTGTCGCAGCGGCGATGGATGCCGGTGCTGACTTCGATCATGCTCTCGGTGATCTCGGGCTTGAAGTCGCCCCGGTGCTCGCGCCGTTCGATGAGCGCGAGCAGTTCCGTCGCGCCGCGCTGCAGGTCGCCGTCCATGCGGCTGACCAGTTGCAGTTCGAGTTCCACGCCCAGAGTAAGCGTGTCCGATTGCGAGAAGTTCAGCTCGGTGGTGTTGGGCGTTTGCGCGATCGGCGTCGTGATGTCTTCGGTCGTCATTTGGTAGCCCTCAGTCGCGAGTGGTTTCGTCGGCGCGCCGCAGGGCGAATTGCAGCGCGGGCGGCCCCAGCAGTTCCATGATCACCAGCGCCGTCAGCACGATGGCAGCCAATTGCGAGCCCAGTTCCGGCCAGATGGCGGTGGTGCGCTCGACCCACAGGAGCGCGGCGCCCGACATCGGCAACAGGCTGATCGACAGCAGAGACGCCTTGCGCATCGGCAGGCCCGATGGGCGGGCAAACACGAACACGCCGACGATCTTGCCGAGCGCACGCGCGGCCAGCAGGCCCAGGGCCGGCACGATGGCGGTGACGAAATCGTCCGGCCGCAGCAGCGCGCCCGTCGAAACGAACACCACGATCAGGGCCAGCCGCCCGATGAGGCCGAAATCCATCGGCTGCATGCGACGGCGCTTGTCGAGCGAGCGGCACAGCACGCCGGCGACAAGCAGCGTGATCACGACCGACAGTTGCATTTCGTCGACGATCGCCACGGTGGCGATGATCACGGCGATGGCGCCAATGGTCTGTCCGTTCTGCTCGGGGCGCATACGTGCGAGCAACGCGAGCATGAGCGCTGCGATGGCGGCGCCCAGCGCGATCGAACCCATGATCAGGTACATCGGGTGCAGTGCGGTCACCACCAGCGTCGAGGCGTGCGCCTGGTGCTGCCACGCGTAGGCCACGCCCAGCGTGACGAAGCTGTAGCAACTCGACAGTGCGCACAGCAGATGCAACCGCTCGGTGACCTGGCCCCGCGCCGCGGTGTCGCCGCACACCCCGAGCACGACTGCCGGGCCCGTGGCGGAGGCGAGCCCGGCGGCCAGCACACTGACCAATGGCGGCACGTCGAGCAGCATCAGCAGGGCGCCGACGAAGGCGAAGGCGAGCAGGGATTCGGCAATGCTCGTGGCGAGCAGCCACGGGTTGCGACGCAGCCAGCCCAGGTCGATGCGCTGCCCGAGTTCGAACAGCACGATGCCGAAAGCCACGTCGTAGAAAGGCTGCATGCGGGCGAGCATTTCCGGCGACCAGAAGCCGGCCACGCCCGGACTCAGGATCACCCCGGCGAGCACGTAACCGGTGATGCGCGGCAGGCGCAGCAGGCTATGCCCGAGTTCGCCCAGCACCACGGCGCACAACAGCATCACGCCGAACCACGACAGATCAGTCGCGGCGGGCGGCCAATTCGGCAGGAAAAAGAGTGTTTCCATCGTTGTTGTCCCCGAAATTCGAAAACCGCGGCCACTGCGTGACCGATGCGTGACGAGCGGACAGGTGCTGCGCGATCGTCAGTGATAGAGGCCTGAGTTGGCCGTTACTTTGGGGGAGAGTATTCGCAAGGCAGCCTGCGCGCACGAGCGGGACAGGGCCGCTGCGCCGCCATCTCCGCGTCACCGCGCGGATTGAGATCGGTACTGGAGTGCTCCCCCGAGCGCTCGTCCGGGTGGCCGCATGGCCGCGTCCGGTCTGAGGTCCGACGCGCGCAGGAGTGATGCGCGCCCGGCTCATGGTTTCGTCACTTCTTGTTACAGAAAGGTTCCGCAGCGGTTTCGATTAAAATCGCCACTCCGACTCCCTTCCGCGAATCCGTTTCGTTTCACGACATGCAAAAGCTCACCCTCACGCGCCCCGACGACTGGCACCTGCATCTGCGCGACGGCGCAGCCCTGGCCGCCGTCGTCGCCGACAGTGCGCGTCGCTTCGGCCGCGCCATCATCATGCCCAACCTGCGCCCGCCGGTGACCACCGTCGCCCTGGCCGCGCAGTATCGGGAACGGATCGTGCAGGCCGTGCCGGCCGGGCTTAAGTTCGAACCGCTGATGACGTTGTACCTGACAGACAACACATCGCCCGACGAGATCGATCGCGCCGTGGCCAGCGGCTTCGTCAAAAGTGTCAAGTTGTATCCGGCGGGCGCGACGACGAACTCCGACGCGGGCGTGACGTCAATCGAAAATGTGTACCCGGTGCTGGAACGTATGGAAGCACTGGGTCTTGTCCTTTGCGTACACGGGGAGGTGACTCATGCAGATGTTGATGTCTTTGATCGCGAGCGCGTGTTTATCGATCGCGTGCTGGCTCCGGTTGCGGCGAAATTCCCGCGCCTTCGCACGGTCTTCGAGCACATCACCACGCGCGAAGCGGCGCAGTATGTGATGGACGCGGGCGAGCACGTGGCAGCGACGATCACGGCGCACCATCTGCTGCTCAACCGCAACGCCATCTTCGTCGGCGGCATCCGACCTCATCACTATTGCCTGCCGGTACTCAAGCGCGAGACGCACCGCACGGCGCTGGTCGAAGCCGCGATCTCGGGCAATGGGCGCTTCTTCCTTGGCACCGATTCGGCACCGCACGGCAAGAGCACCAAGGAGGCTGCCTGCGGCTGCGCCGGTTGCTACACGTCGCACGCCGGCATCGAGCTGTATGCCGAGGCGTTTGAAGCAGCCGGGGCCCTCGACAAGCTGGAAGCCTTTGCCAGCTTCAATGGCCCTGACTGGTACGGGCTGCCCCGCAATGCCGACACGATCACGCTGGTGAAGGACGCCTGGACCGTACCGGCCACGCTGCCGTATCTGGCCGATGATCCGCTGGTGCCGCTGCGCGCCGGTGAAACCTGTGCCTGGCGCCTGGAAGACTGATCGACGATCCCACATGAAATCTGCGCGTATTGTCGTGTTGTTTGCACTGCCTGCCGTTCTCGCCGCGTGTGAGAACAGCGGTGCGTCGTATCAGATCGGGGGCAGTGCCGATCGCACCCTGTCCCTTCTGCGCGAACAGGAATTCTTCTGGAGCGATACGGTGCAGCAGGCACTGGTCCCGGCGAGTCTGCCGGACTGCCAGCGCCGCTATGCGTTGCCGGACGACACCAGGGCGATGACGCCGATGGATGTGTTTGCCGCGCCCTCGGGCGATCTTGTCGTCCAGCAAGGTTCGCATTGGTACGCGGTGACGATGAGCGGCTGCGCGGTGCAGGTGTTGCAGCAGGCGCCACAGGAGATGGGACACAAGGTTGGCAGCTTCGCGCTGCGCGACGGCAAGCTGGTCTTCGAGGCGGCCGTGGCGCCGTGAACGTTTCCGGAACCAGGTCACGATCGCGCGGGAACGCGCGTTCGGGGCAGAGGCCGATGAATTCCCTACTGAATGAACGGCGTGACGTCCAGGCCCCACTTGGCGGGGTCTTCGTGATTCACGATACGATCTCCGCCGCCTGAGCCCAGCGGGCGCGAAAGATCCAGCTCGTATGGCTCCACGCGCGCATTGCTGCGCGTGCTGAAGATTACTTTCAGCCGAGGCGCGAGCAGGCTCTGTTCGTTCTGTTCCGTCACCACGCCTAGCCGGCCGGATTCGAGCCGCACCAGCGCGCCCACCGGGTAGATTCCCACGCAGCGGATGAAGGCCTGCACCAGCATCGGGTCGAAGTGATGCGCGCTCCATTCGTGGAGCTTGCGCAGTGCATCGGTTGCCGGCATGCCCTGGTGATAGCAGCGGTCGGAAGTGATGGCGTCGTAGACGTCGACGATCGACGCCATGCGCACGAGCTGGCCGATACGGTCCGAGGCCAGCTTGTCCGGGTAGCCCTGTCCGTCCAGCCGCTCGTGGTGATGCAGCGTGATATCGAGCGGAATCTGATGGATGCCCTTCGTCTGCACCAGTACGTCGTAACCTAACCGTGGGTGGCGGCGGATGATGTCGAACTCTTCTTCAGTCAGCCGTCCGGGCTTGTTGAGCACTTCGTCCGGGATGAATGCCTTGCCGGTGTCATGCAGCAGGCCGCCAATACCGGCGAGCCGGGTGGTTTCGGAATCGATGCCCAGCGTGCGGCAGAAGGCAACGAGCAGCGTGCACACGCTGACCGAATGCAGGAAGGTGTAGTCGTCCTTGTTCTTGATGGTCAGCAGGCCGACCAGCGCGCTGTCGTTGCGCAGGATCGAGTCGGTGATCTGTTCCACCAGCGGCTCGATGCGTTCGAGCTCTACCGCGCGGCCCAGCCGCGCATCGCGCATCACGTCTTTCACCAGCTTCTGGGCGCTGCTGCGTACGGCGCTGGCGCGCTGGTATTCCTCGGCGACGGATACCCGGATCGGCAGCATCGGCTGCGAAGCGATCTCGACGATCTGCTGCTGGAGCGTATCGCGGACTTCCTCGGCGGTCGGCGCGTCGGGCACGTCCAGCCCGCGATCGGTGTCGATGTAGACGTCGTGAATGCCGGCATCTACGATCTTGCTGATCTGGTCTTCTGCGGTGACTTTGAAGCTGCTGCGAAAGAAAGGGTGCGACAGCCAGTCGCAGCCGAGTTCTTCTATATGCATGCCGACCCGGAGGGCGGACACCGATATTTTCTTGATCATTCGCTTGCTGCAGTGAAGGGCGTCTCCAATGACGTTGACGACCACCGTCGCAAAATCTGAAGCCTTGCGGTTTGGCGACACACAATGACACATCGGGCGGATGGCCGATCCTCCCGTATAATCGGCGCCGGAAGTTCGTCAGGCAGTCGCTGCGCGCGCAAGTGCGTGGAGGAAAGTCCGGGCCCCGTAGAGCAGGATGCCGGCTAACGGCCGGGCGCTATAAGTCGAAAGACCCAAGGCGACGGAAAGTGCAACAGAGAATAGACCGCCGATGGCCTTCGGGCACAGGTAAGGGTGAAACGGTGGGGTAAGAGCCCACCGCGGGACTGGCAACAGGACCGGCATGGCAAACCCCATCCGGGGCAAGGCCAAATAGGGGAGCGTTAACGTGGCTCGCGTTGCTCCCGGGTAGGCTGCTAGAGCGTCACGGTAACGTGCCGTCCAGAGGAATGACTGCCCCGTCGTCGCAAGACGGCGCGACAGAACCCGGCTTATCGACGGACTTCCACTTCTCCCGGCTTGCAGGCCTCCAGCCCCTGCAAACGATATCCCACGCCAGTTTCGGTGAGCAGGTGGCGCGGCACCATCGGGTCGCGCTCGAGCTTGTCGCGCAATTGCTTCATGTAGATGCGCAGGTAATGCGTGCGCTCGGCATAGCCTGGTCCCCACGCATCGATCATCAACTGGCGGTGCGTCAGTACGCGACCCTGTCCGCGAATCAATGCCATCAACAGGCGATATTCGATCGGGGTGAGATGGATTTCCTCCCCGTCGCGCGTGATGCGCCTGCCGATGGAGTCGACGACCACATCACCGAAGCGGAATACCGGATCGTCGTCCCGCGAGGACTGGGCGCCTCGTCGCAATTGCGCACGCACCCGCGCGAGCAGTTCAGGCACACCGAAGGGTTTGACAAGGTAATCGTCGGCGCCGGCGTCGAGCGCGGCCACCTTTTCGGCTTCATCCGTGCGGGCCGACAGCACGACGATCGGCACCTGCGACCAGGCGCGCAGATCGCGGATGACATCCTGTCCGTCGCGGTCAGGCAGCCCCAGGTCGAGAATGATCAGCGCAGGCTGCCGCGTGCCGGCCTCCACCAGTCCGCGCGCCGCCGTCTCGGCCTCGAAGACCTGGCAGCCTTCGCTTTCGAGCGAGGTGCGCACGAAGCGACGAATGACCTGGTCATCTTCGACGATGAGGATGCGATGCCCGGTGCTCATGTCTTGTCCTCTTCATCCAGCGATGGCGGCGTGCCCTGTGGCAGGCGGAAGCGGAAGCGCGTGCCGCCCGCTGTGCTCTTGCCGGCGTCGATGGTGCCGCCGTGCGCTTCGACGATGGCCCGGCAGATCGCCAGTCCCAACCCGACGCCGGGTTGCGACGACTCGGCCGCGCCACGCTCGAACATGCCGAACACGCGTTCGGTGGCGCCGGGCGGCAGGCCGGGGCCGTCGTCATCCACACACACTTCGAGCATGCCGTCATCGATGCGCGCGATGATGTCTATATGCGAGCCGGTCGGCGTGTACTTGGCGGCGTTGTCGAGAAGATTGGCCAGCACGCGCTCGATCAGCGCCGGATCGAATTCGCACAGCGGCAGGTTCGGCGCGACCTCGATCCGCACGACGTGCTGCGCCAGCGCGGGCCCGAGCTGGCGCGTGGCGGTTTCGATCACTTCTTCAATGGCGCACCAGTCGCGGCGCAGCGCGATGCGCCCCGTCTGCAAGCGCGCCATGTCGAGCAGGTTGGTCACCAGCGCCGCCAATCGGTGCGCGGTCTGGCGCATGTCCGCGATCATTGTCTGCTCTTCCGGCGATCGGCCCTCCCGCGCGGCCAGGGTGTCGGCCATGCCGACCAGGCCGGTCAGGGGCGTGCGCAGATCGTGCGACACGGCGGCGAGCAGCGAGTTGCGCAAGCGTTCGGATTCCATTGCGACCAAAGCGTCCTGCGCCACCTCGGCGTAGTGGACGCGTTCGAGCGCCTGCGCGATCTGCCCGAAGGCGCTGTCGAGCATGCGGGCGACATCGGGGTCGTTCAACGCATCGTCTTCCTGCGGCACCACGGCCACCACGCCGCGCACGCGCATCGGGGCGCGCAAGGGGAAGTAGCACGCGGCCGCCGCCGGCAAGGTGGCCGTGCCGCGCCCGGCGCTGCGCTCGTGGTCGAACACCCATTGTGCGACGGCCAGGTCGGCCAGCGCCGGGTCCGTGGCCCCGCTGGTGTGCATGCGTCCCTGCGCGTCGGGCAACAGCACGGCGACGCGCGTCTGCAACATCCCAGCCACGCGATGTGTGGCGACTTCAACGATCTGCTCGGTCGATAGCGCACCCGACAGCGCGCGCGACAACTCCGCCTGCTGGATCGAGCGGTGCTCGCGCCGGCTGGCGGTGACGGCTTCGAACTTAAGCTTGGCGGCGAGTTGCCCGATGATCAGCGCGACGGCCAGCATCAACACGAACGTGAAGATGTATTGCGTATCGTTGACCGAAAACGCCAGCCTCGGTGGAACGAAAAAATAGTCGAATGCGGCGACCGACACGCACGCTGCGAAAGCTCCCGGCCCGCGCCCGAAGCGCAATGCCACCCCCACCACCGTGAGCAGGAACACCATCACCACGTTGGGCGGGTCGAAGAATGAGCCCAGCAGCGCCGCGACGATACAGGTCACGCCGCACGCGACGAGTGCCCACACATAGCCTTGCCAGCGAAAGCTGCTTGTGGGGCGCGAGGCAGGCGGGCGCACGAGTCCGGGCAGCGCGACGACGGTGATTTCCAGATCGCGCGCGACGGCTGTCAATTGGTCGAGCAGGGGCCGGCGCACCAATCTTTGCCATGGCGCCGCATGCGTGTTGCCAATAATCAGCCTGGCCGCGTTGCGACTGTTGGCGAACCGCGCGATGGCTTCGGCGACATTGCCCGCGCTGACCGTGCACACCTCGGCGCCGAGCGACGCTGCCAGCTTGAGCGCCCGCATGCGCGCCGTGCGACGCGCTTCGGCCTCGCCCGCCATCTCGGGCGTCTCGACGCTCAGCGCAATCCATTCGGCCTGCTGTCGCCCTGCGGTGCGCGCGGCATTGCGGACCAGCGCTTCGCCATTGCCGTGCGGCCCGATGCAGACGATGAAGCGGTCGCGGGTGGCCCACACATGTTCGATTGCGCGGTCTGCTCGCCACGCGCGCATCTGCGCGTCGACGCGATCCGCCGTGCGGCGCAGCGCCAACTCGCGCAGAGCAATCAGATTGCCCGTACGAAAGAAGTTGTCGGCAGCGTGCGCTGCCGCGTCGCCGAGATATACCTTGCCAGCCTTGAGGCGTGCCTGGAGCTCTTCGGGCGGCAGGTCGACCAGCGATACTTCGTCGGCCTGTTCGAAGATGCGATCGGGGACAGTCTCGCGCACGCGGATGCCCGTGATGCCGCCGACAATGTCGTTGAGGCTTTCGATGTGCTGGACATTGAGCGCGGTCCACACGTCGATGCCGGCATCGAGCAGTTCCTGCACGTCCTGCCAGCGTTTGCGGTGACGGCTGCCTTCAATGTTGTTGTGAGCCAGTTCGTCGACGACGATCACCTGCGGGCGTCGCGCGAGGGCCGCATCGAGATCGAACTCGGCAAGTGTTCTGCCGCGATATTCCAACTGGCGGCGCGGCAAGAGCGGCAGACCGTCGAGCAGTGCCTCGGTTTCCGTTCGACCGTGCGTGTCGACTACGCCGATGACAATGTCGACGCCCTCGGCGAGCCGCTGGCGCGCCGCGCCAAGCATGGCGTAAGTCTTGCCCACGCCGGCGCAGGCGCCGAAAAAGATCTTCAGGCGCCCGCGCACGGCTTCGGTCGCCTCGCGCTCGATGGCGGCCAGCAGGCGATCCGGGTCGGGGCGTGCGTCACTCACTTCAGGTCATCCAGCGCCAGGTTGACGCGCAGCACATTCACGCGCGCTTGGCCGAACAGCCCGAAAGTGGGGCGCTCGGTCTCGGCGTCGATGATAGCTGCAACACGCTCGGCTGGCAGCCCGCGTGCGCTGGCAATGCGTGGCACTTGCCAGTGGGCGGCGGCGGGCGAGATGTGCGGATCGAGCCCCGAAGCGGACGCGGTGACCAGTTCCTGCGGGACGGGTCCGGTCTGGGTGGGATTCGCCTTGCGCTGCGTTTCGATGCGCGCCGCCACCGTCTCTGCGAGCGCTGGGTTGAGCGGGCCGAGGTTGGAGCCGGACGAGGCTAGCGCGTTGTACGGTTGCGGCGCAGTGGCGGAGGGGCGGCTCCACAGGTACCGCGCATCGCTGAAAGACTGTCCGATGAGCGACGAGCCGACCACCTTGCCGTCGCGTTCGATGAGGCTGCCGTTGGCCTGCTCCGGAAAGACGGCCTGAGCGATCGCCGTGATGCCGGCCGGGTAGAGCGCACCCGTCACGAGCGTGAGCAGGATGAAGATCGAGACGGCCGGGCGTAGCTCTTCGATGAGGTTGCGCCAGACGGAGGTGTTTTCGCTTTCGTTGTGAAGGTCTTTCATCACGCCACTCCAATGGCATTGAGCAGGATGTCGATGAGCTTGATGGCGGGAAAGGGCAGCAGCACGCCGCCCAAGCCGTAGACGAGGATGTTTCGTCGCAGCAGGCGCGCGGCACCGACCGGGCGATAGCGCACGCCGCGCAATGCCAGCGGGATGAGCACGACGATGATGAGCGCATTGAAGATCACCGCGGACAGGATCGCCGAGGCCGGACTGCCCAGGCGCATTACGTCCAGCCGCGCCAGTTGCGGATAGGCGCCGACGAATACCGCCGGCAGGATGGCGAAATACTTGGCGACGTCGTTGGCGACCGAGAAAGTCGTGAGCGCGCCGCGCGTCATCAGCATCTGCTTGCCGGTCTCGACGATCTCGATGAGCTTGGTCGGGTTCGAGTCGAGATCGACCATGTTGCCGGCTTCCTTGGCCGCCTGCGTGCCGGAGTTCATCGCCACCGCCACATCGGCCTGCGCCAAGGCGGGCGCGTCGTTGGTGCCGTCGCCGGTCATGGCGACCAGGTGCCCCTTGGATTGGTAGTCGCGGATCAGACGCAGCTTGTCTTCGGGGCGCGCTTCGGCAAGGAAGTCATCCACGCCGGCTTCCGCCGCGATTGCCGCGGCCGTCAGGCGGTTGTCGCCCGTGATCATCACCGTGCGGATGCCCATGCGGCGCAGCGACGCGAAGCGCTCCGCGATGCCGCCCTTGACGATGTCCTTGAGTTCGATGACGCCGAGTACGCGACGACCGTCGGCCACCACCAGCGGCGTGCTGCCGCGTTTGGCGACGGCATCCACCGTGTCGTTCACATCGCGCGGAAAGCTCGCGCCTTGCTCTTCCACCCACGCACGCACGGCGTCCGCCGCACCTTTGCGGATGTGTCGCTTGCCGTGCTGCTGCGCGTCCTGTCCGCCGATATCGACGCCGCTCATGCGTGTCTGTGCGGTGAATGGAACGAAGCTGGCTTCGAACAGCTCGCGTCCCCGCAACTGGAAGCGCTCCTTGGCGAGCACGACGATGCTGCGTCCCTCGGGGGTTTCGTCGGCCAGCGACGCCAGTTGGGCCGCATCGGCCAACTCCCGCTCGCCGATGCCCGCGGCAGGCAGGAATGCGCTGGCCTGCCGGTTGCCGAGCGTGATGGTGCCGGTCTTGTCGAGCAGCAGCACGTCGACGTCGCCTGCGGCTTCGACTGCGCGCCCCGACGTCGCGATGACGTTGGCCTGCATCATGCGGCTCATGCCGGCAACGCCAATGGCCGAAAGCAGTCCGGCGATGGTTGTCGGGATCAGGCATACGAGCAGCGCGACGAGCGCGGTGATGCTGATCGGTGTGCCCTGGCCCGCAGCGCGCACGCTGTAGATCGAGAAGGGCAGCAGGCTGACACATACGAAGAGGAAGACCAATGTCATCGCCACCAGCAGGATGGTCAGCGCGATCTCGTTCGGCGTGCGCCCGCGCCGCGCGCTTTCGACCATCGCGATCATGCGATCGAGAAAGGCGTCGCCCGGATTGGCCGTGATGCGCACCACCAGCCAGTCCGACAGCACGCGCGTGCCGCCGGTGACGGAGCAGAAATCGCCGCCGGCCTCGCGGATCACAGGCGCGGATTCGCCGGTGATGGCGGACTCATCGACGGACGCCACGCCCTCGATGACTTCGCCATCGCCGGGTACCGTATCGCCGGCTTCAATCAGTACGACATCCTGCGCGTGCAAGGTGGTCGACGGGCGCAGCGCCCACGTCGCACCGTGGCGAGGCTCGGTCAGCACCTTGGCCTGCGTGACGCGGCCGAGCGCGCGCAGGGCATCCGCCTGCGCCTTGCCGCGTCCTTCGGCGAGCGCTTCGGCGAAGTTGGCGAACAACACGGTGAACCACAGCCACGCTGCGACGGCCCAGACGAATGCTGCGTCGCTGTCATGGCCGCTGCTTGCCTGGATCGCGAGCAGTGTGGTGAGAATGCTGCCAGCCCATACTACGAACATTACCGGGTTGCGCCATTGCGCCACCGGCGACAGTTTGCGCAACGCCTGGAACAGCGCGGGCCTGACCAGTTTCGGATCGAACAGCGCAAGGGATTGGGTCTTGCTCATGAGTGTCCCCATCAATGGAACAATTGCAGGTGCTCGACGATCGGGCCGAGGGCGAGCGCGGGCAGGTAAGTCAGCGCGCCGACCAGCACCACCGTGCCGACCAGCAGCACAACGAACAGCGGGCCATGCGTCGGGAACGTGCCGGCCGATTCGGCCAGGCGCGGCTTGGCGGCAAGGTGCCCGGCGATCGCCAGCACGGGGACGATGACCGTGAAGCGGCCGAACCACATCGCCACCGCCAGCAAGGTGTTGTAGAAGGGCGTGTTGGCCGAAAGCCCGGCGAAGGCCGAACCGTTGTTGTTGGCGGCTGACGAGAATGCGTACAGCGCCTCTGAAAAGCCGTGCGCCCCGGGATTTGCGAAGCCGGCGAGTCCGCTGCCCGCGGTAACTGCCAGCGCGGTGCCACCGAGGATCAGCAATGGCGTGGCGAGGATCGCCACCGAGACCATCTTCATCTCGAATGACTCGAGCTTCTTGCCGAGGTATTCAGGCGTGCGGCCGATCATCAGGCCGGCGAGGAACACCGCTTCGATGGCAAAGACCAGCATGCCGTACAGGCCTGCGCCGACGCCGCCGAAGACGACTTCGCCCAGTTGGATCAGCCACATCGGGACCAGCCCGCCCAGCGGCATGAAGCTGTCATGCATGGCGTTGACCGCGCCGCATGAAGCCGCCGTGGTCACCACGGCAAAGAGGGCCGACGCGACGCTGCCGAAGCGCACGTCCTTGCCCTCGAGGTTGCCGCCGTTCCCGTCCATGCCCAACGCCGTCAGCAGCGGATTGGCGTGGCCTTCGGCCTTGATCGCCACGGCCGCCATCACGATGAAGATCACGGTCATCGCGGCCAGGATCGCCACGCCTTGGCGCGCGTCGCCGACCATGCGCCCGAAGGCGAGGCACAAAGCGGCCGGGATCAGGAAGATCGCCAGCATCTGCGCGAAATTGGTCAGCGGCGTGGGGTTTTCGAACGGGTGCGCCGAATTGGCATTGAAGAAGCCGCCACCGTTGGTGCCGAACATCTTGATGGCCTCTTGCGAGGCGACCGGCCCCATGGGCAGCAACTGCGTCATCGCCGTGACAGTGGTCGTCAGCGGTTGCCCGGCAGCGTTCTTGACGGGATTGCCGGCCGCATCCATCACCGCCTGTTGATAGGTGACAGGTTCGGTCAGTGTTGCTTCGCGCGGCGCTTCGAAGTTCTGCACCGTCCCCTGTGCGACCAGGAAGATCGCCAGTACCACGCTCAGCGGCAACAGCACCCCCAAGGTGCCGCGCGTCAGATCGACCCAGGCGTTGCCGATGCCGGATGTCGTCTTGCGCGCGAAGCCGCGAATCAGCGCTGCGGCGACCGCCATGCCGGTGGCGGCGGACAGGAAGTTCTGGACCGCCAGCGCCAGCATCTGGGTAAGGTGGCTCATGGTCGCCTCGCCCGAATATCCCTGCCAGTTTGTATTGGTGACGAAGCTGATGGCCGTATTGAACGCCGAACTCGGCTCAACGGCCGGCATGGCGGCCGGGTTGAGCGGCAATCCGGCCTGCAGGCGCTGCAGGGCATAGACCACCAGGACGCCGATGACGTTGAACGCCAGCAGTGCGGCGCCGTAACGCCAGGCGTTCATGTCCTGGTCGGGTTTCACGCCGCAGGCGCGGTAGAGGCGATTCGCCCACGCGGCCAGGCGCGGATAGCGCACCGACACGCCGTTATCGAACAGAAACGCCAGATAGCGGCTGAGCGGCCACGCCAGCACGAACAGAACCGCCAGAAAAAGGCCGATCTGTATCGGAGCCGAGTCGTTCATGACATCTCCTCGGCCCGGAACAGGGCAATCAGCAAGTAGATGAACAGCAGGGCGGCCATTCCGCCCGCCAGCCAGAGGTCAGCGTTCATCGGCGCGCCTCCAGCGAGCGGCAAGCCGCCAGCAGTAGCACCGCGCCCGCCGCCAATACGGCGATGAGCAGCAGTTGCAGGACGTCAGCCATGTTTCTCTCCCAGGTTGTGCAGCAGCGTTGCTGCATCGCGTCACTCTAGGGAGGGGCCCGTAAAGTCGGCATCAAAAGGGCGCGGGGACGCGTAAAGAAGCCGTAAAGACGCGATCGGCGGCGTCTTTCTGCGTCACGCGTCGTGCTGCGATGCAGCGTGTTTCGGAATGGTCTGATGGTGTTGTTGCCAAATCCCGACAAAATCCGTCGCTCAATCCATAGGCAATCGGCCGTAAGTGTCTGTCCCCATGGCGAAAAACCGGCCGACTCGATCTTGACCGGTGTTGGCCTTTTATCTACAGTGGAGCTAAGTGGGAGGAAATGGGTGAAAGTGGGCCAAAATCCCGCCGACGTGGCATGAAATGGCAGAGCGGGGCAAAGGCCCGGTTTCTCGACGAGGGGTCAAAAAGACATGTTCCAGGGCGCAGCAGCGCTGAATCTCGATGCGAAGGGTCGCCTGGCGATCCCGGCGCGGCATCGTGACGCCCTGTCGGAGCTGTGCGAAGGCAACCTCGTCATCACGGCTCACCCTCACGGCTGCCTCCTGATCTACCCCCTGCCTTACTGGGAACCCATCCGCGCGCAGGTGCTCGCCGCGCCCAGCCTCGATCCGCGTTCCGCGTTGATCAAGCGGCTGCTGGTCGGCCACGCCCGCGACGAGGAGATGGACGGCTCCGGCCGCGTGCTGGTCGCGCCCGAGTTGCGCCAGTTCGCCAACCTGGACAAGCAGGTGTGGCTGGTGGGGCAGGGCAAGAATTTCGAGCTGTGGTCGGATGCCGATTGGCAGCGTCAGCAAGAACAGATGCGGGCGCTGAGCCTGCCGAATCTGGCTGACCTGCCGGGTGATCTGGGAGCGTTGGCGTTTTGAGCGCTGCAGCAGCCCATATCACGGTGCTCTTGAAGGAGGCGGTGGACGCGCTGGCGATTCGCCCCGATGGCGTCTACGTGGATGCCACCTTCGGGCGCGGCGGCCACAGCCGGGCGATCCTCGCCGCGCTGGGCCCGCAGGGCCGGCTGATCGCCTTCGACCGCGACCCGCGAGCGATCGAAGCCGGACAGGCACTGGCGGCGCAGGACGCACGCTTTGTGTTGGTGCACGAACCGTTTTCGATGCTCGGCGAAGTGCTCGCCGAACAAGGCGTGGCTCAGCTGGACGGTGTGCTGATGGACCTGGGGGTGTCGTCACCGCAATTGGACGAAGCCGACCGGGGAATGAGTTTTCGTTTCGATGCGCCGCTGGACATGCGCATGGATACGACGCGTGGCGAATCAGCCGCGCAATGGCTGGCACGGGCGACCGTTGCCGAGATCACGACTGTACTGAGGGACTACGGTGAAGAACGGTATGCTCATGCGATTGCAAAGGCGATTGATGCTGCTCGGCAAGGCGGGGATATCGCAACCACAGGGCAACTTTCCGCGCTCGTGGAAGCGGCCGTCCGTACACGCGAGCCGGGCCAGCACCCGGCGACGCGCACCTTCCAGGCTCTACGGATTTGCGTTAACCGGGAGCTTGAGGAGCTGTCGCTGACGCTGCCCCAGGCAGTGTCGCGGCTGGCCGAAGGAGGACGCCTCGTGGTGATCGCGTTCCATTCCCTTGAAGATCGCATCGTCAAGCGCTTCATGCGCGACCATGCGCGCCCGCCCGCATTGCCGCGCGGCTTGCCGGTACGCGAAGCCGATCGCCCGCGACCGGCCTTGTCCCTGATCGGTGACGCGGTGCGTCCCTCCGCGGAGGAAGTCGCGGCCAACCCGCGCGCCCGCAGCGCCATCATGCGCACGGCCCAGCGCACTGCCGCGCCCTTTGCGCCCGTCATGGAGCGCCGCCCATGACGCGCATCAGCATCGCCCTGCTCGCGCTCACCATCTTCAGCGCTCTGGGCGTGGTCAACATCCAGTATCAGTCGCGCAAGCTCGTGACGGCCATCGAACGTGAACAGGCGCGCGGTCGGGCGCTCGATGTGGAATGGGGACAACTGCAACTGGAAAGCGGTACCTGGGCTGCACATGCGCGGGTCGAAAAAATCGCTCGTGATCGACTCGGCATGGTGACGCCGGACAAGAACGCCCTCGTGGCCCTCGACCCGGTGGTGTCGCAATAATGAAAAAGAACTTCACCTTCAACCACAACCCGTTGCTCTCGGAGCGCTTGCCGGTGTGGCGCGCGCGCTTCGTCCTCATCGCCTTGCTCGTCGGATCGATGGCACTGGTCGGTCGTGCCATGTACCTGCAGGGCGTCAACAAGGAATTCCTCCAGGCGCAGGGCGAATCGCGCTACGCGCGGACGCTGACCCTGTCGGCCACGCGCGGCCGCATTCTCGATCGCCATGGTGAAACGCTCGCCATGAGCACGCCGATGAAGGGCATCGCTGCCATTCCCGACGCCGCCCAGCTCACGCCGGGGCAGACTGCGCAACTGGCGCAGGCGCTCGACATGGACGTGCGCGAAGTCAATCGCAAGCTCGCCAGCGACAAGGACTTCGTCTTCATCAAGCGCGAAGTGCCGCCCGATGTTGCTGCCCGCGTGGCCGCGCTCAAGCTGCCGGGCATTCGCTCCGAAGATGAATACCGTCGCTATTACCCGGTGGGCGACGTGACCAGCCACGTCGTGGGCTTTACCAACGTGGACGATCGCGGGCAGGAGGGCGTGGAACTGGCTTTCAACGGCAACCTGGCCGGCAAGGCGGGTTCGCGTCGCGTCATCAAGGACCGTCGCGGCGCCATTGTCGAGGACGTGGAATCCATCAAGCGTCCGCAGGACGGGGACGACATCACGCTGGCGATCGATTCCAAGATTCAGTACCTGGCCTACAGTGCGCTCAAGGAAACGGTCGAGAAGTCGCAGGCAAAGGCCGGCGGCGTGGTGGTGCTCGACGTCAAGACGGGCGAGGTGCTGGCACTGGTCAACAACCCCACCTACAACCCCAACAACCGTGGCCGCCTGTCGGGCGCGCAACTGCGCAATCGCGTACTGACCGACCAGTACGAACCCGGTTCGACGATGAAGCCCTTCGTCGCGGCCATGGCGCTGGAGAGCGGCCGCTTCCGTCCCGAAACGATGGTGGACACCCAGAACGGTGCCATGACCATCGACGGCGCGACCATCCACGATTCGCACCGCATCGGTCTGGTGACGCTGTCGCAAGTCATCCAGAAGTCATCGAACATCGGCGTCGCCAAGATCGCGCTGACTTTCCCGCCCAAGCACATGTGGGAGCTGTACGACGGCCTTGGTTTCGGCCAGCCGCTCAAGCTCGGCTTCCCGGGTGAAGTGGGCGGACGGCTGCGCCCCTACAACACCTGGCGTCCGATCGAGCAGGCCACCATGGCGTACGGTCACGGCGTGTCCGTGACGCTCATGCAAATGGCGCACGCCTACCTCGCGCTGGCGCGCGACGGTGAGCTCCTGCCCCTGTCGCTGACCAAGCTCGACGCCGCACCGCTGCATGGGCAGCAAGTGTTCAGCCCCGAAGTGGCACGTCAGGTCCGGACTATGCTTGAGAGTGTGGTGGCCCCCGGCGGGACCGCGCCTGAAGCACACGTGCCCGGCTATCGCGTGGCCGGCAAGACGGGGACTGCGCTCAAGCTCGAAGGTGGGCGCTATGCCAAGAAATACATCGGTTCGTTCATCGGCTTCGCACCGGTGTCCGATCCTCGCCTCATCGTCGCCGTCATGATCGACGAGCCGACCAAGGGCAGCTACTACGGCGGCAGTGTCGCCGGGCCGACCTTTGCCCAGATCATGGGCGGTTCGCTGCGTGCGCTGGGTGTTCGCCCGGATGCGCCCATCGTGCCGGTCCAGGTGGCACGCCAGAGCGTGACGACCAAACCGGGAGACGCAATGTGACCTCGGATCTGGCTGCTGCGCTGTTCTCGCTCCTGCGCGCCGAAGGCATCGAGCCGACGCGTGTCTGCGCCGACTCTCGCCAGGTACGGCCGGGCGATGTGTTCCTCGCTTATCCCGGACACGCCAGCGACGGCCGCCAGTACATCCGCAACGCCATCGAGCGCGGCGCGGTTGCCGTGGTGTGGGAGCGCGAAGGCTATGAATGGGATCCGACCCTGGTCGTGCCCAACGTGCCTGTCGACCATCTGCGCCACATGGCGGGGGACATCGCCGACGAAGTCTTTGGGCGTCCTTCGGCCAGGCTCCTGACGATCGGCATTACCGGCACCAACGGCAAGACTTCGATCTCGCAATGGCTGGCGCGGGCCTACAACGATCTGGGCAAACGCTGCGCGGTCGTCGGCACGCTCGGTATGGGCTTTCCCGGCCAGCTCGATCCGACGGCCAACACCACGCCGGATGCCATCGTGCTGCAGGAAAAGCTCGCGCAGTTCGTGCAGCAAGGCGCGCAGGCGGTGGCGATGGAAGTGTCGTCCATCGGTCTCGACCAAGGGCGCGTGAACGGTTGCCGCATCAATATTGCGGTGCTCACCAACCTGACGCGCGACCACCTCGATTACCACCATACGATGGAAGCCTACGCGGCGGCCAAGGCCAAGCTGTTCGATCAACCGGGCCTGCATTCCGTCGTACTCAATTTCGATGACCTCATGGGCGTGGCGCAAGCGCGCCGCCTCCAGGGCAGCGATCTCGAAGTGGTCGGTTACACGCTGGTCCCGGACAACGCCCACGTTGCGCCTGCGCGGCGCGTGCTGGTGGCGGATCAGTTGCGCAACACGCCCAACGGCATGCGCTTCATCGTTGATTGCGAAGGCCAGCGCGCCGAAATGTCGGTGGGCGTGGTGGGGCATTTCAACGTCTCGAATCTACTGGCCGTCATCGCCGTGCTCATGCAGAGCGGCTATTCGATGAGCGACGCGGTGGAAGCCGCTCGCGCGCTGACGCCGCCCGAAGGCCGCATGCAGACAGTCGGCGGCATCGGTGAACCACTGGTGGTGGTCGACTACGCGCACACGCCCGATGCGCTGGAGCAGGCACTGCTCGCCTTGCGCAGCACCGTGACCTCGCGCGGTGGCGAGCTGACATGCGTATTCGGCTGCGGCGGCGATCGCGATCCGGGCAAGCGCCCGATGATGGGTGAGGTGGCGCAGCGCCTGGCGCAGCGCGTCATCATCACCAGCGACAATCCGCGCACCGAAGACCCGGCGGCGATCATTGCCGATATCGTCAAGGGAGCGCCGCAGGCGCGCGTGACGCCCGATCGCGCACTGGCCATCCGCCAGGCCATCGAGAACGCCGCGCCGGACGACGTGGTGTTGATTGCCGGCAAAGGGCACGAGAACTACCAGGAGATCGGCAAGGAGCGCACGCACTTTTCGGACGTCGAACAGACGCGCGCCGCGTTGCTGGCATGGAATCGCACGCATGTGGCGGGCGTGCAGGAGAGCGACGCATGATGAAACTGTCCGAAGCGGCAGTCGCAACGCGTGGCCGGATCATCGGCAACGACATTGAATTCGACGGCATCGGCACGGATACCCGCCGAGCGATGTCGTCCGCACTGTTCGTCGCCCTTCGCGGCGAACGTTTCGACGGGCACGATTACATCGACCAGGCAAACTCGCACGGTGCGGTTGCCGCAATGGTGGCGCGCGGCGCCGCGCGCAATGCTGCCGCGGACCTGCCGCTGCTCGAGGTCGAAGACACTCGTCTCGCCCTTGGCGATCTGGCCGCTTACTGGCGCACCAAGTTCGACATTCCCCTGATCGGCGTGACGGGCAGCAACGGCAAGACCACCGTCAAGGAAATGATCGCCGCGATCCTGCGCGCAGCGTTCGGCGACGATGCCGTGCTTGCCACGCAAGGCAATCTGAACAACGACATCGGCATGCCGCAGATGCTGTTGCGGCTTGAGCCTTCGCATCGCGCCGCGGTGCTCGAGATGGGCATGAATCATCCGGGCGAGATTGCCTATCTTGCCGCCATCGCCCGTCCGACAGTGTCGGTCGTGACCAACGCGCAGCGCGCCCATCTCGAAGGCATGGGCGAACTCGACGCCGTTGCTCGCGAGAAGGGTTCGATCTACAACGCGCTGCCCGAAACCGGTGTGGCGATCGTCAACCTGGACGATTCGCATGCCGAAATGTGGCGCGAGCAGAACGCAGGCCGTCGCGTCGTTACCTTCGGACTGTCGCACGCGGCCGATGTCTGCGCGACGGCTTCGCAACTGGCGTTCGGCAGCCGCATCGCGATGCGCGCACTGGGGCACGACGCGCGCTTCGAACTCCCCGTTCCGGGCATCCACAACGTGCGCAACGCCATGGCTGCTGCCGCGGCGACGCTGTCGGCGGGTGTGTCGCTGGACGCGGTGGTCGCGGGCCTGTCGGGCTTCTCGGGCACCAAAGGGCGCCTGCAGGTGCGTCGCGCCAAGAACGGCGCCGTGTTGCTTGACGACACTTATAACGCCAATCCGGATTCGGTGCGCGCTGGGGTCGACGTGCTCGCCGCCACGCCGGGCAAGAAGATTCTCGTGCTCGGCGACATGGGCGAGATTGGCGACATGAGCGCGCAACTGCACGACGAGGTCGGCGGCTATGCCAAGAGCCAGGGCGTGGATAACCTGCTCGCGCTCGGCGAGAACAGCGAGGTGGCCGTGAACAATTTCGGCAGCGGCGGCCAGCACTTCGAGCGGCTCGAAGATCTCGTCAAAGCGCTCGAAAAACTCCTTGCCCCGGACGTCGTCGTTCTCGTCAAAGGTTCGCGTTTCATGAAGATGGAGCGTGTGTCCGACGCCATTGCACAGGAGGGAACGTGAGCACGCCTTCGCATTTCGCCGGTCGTGCAATGTCCCCTCGATTCACTCTGACTCATCATGCTGCTTGAACTTGCTCTCTGGCTCGGCGAAGACATTCGCGGTTTCAACGTCTTCGGCTACATCACGCTGCGCACCATGCTGGCTGCGCTCACGGCGTTGGTGATCTCCTTCATCTTCGGTCCAAGTCTGATCCGCTGGCTGACGACCAAGAAAATCGGTCAGGCCGTGCGCGACGACGGCCCGCAGACGCACCTCGTCAAGGCCGGCACACCGACCATGGGCGGCGCGCTGATCCTCATCGCCATTGCCGTCACGATGTTGCTGTGGGGAGATCTCAAGAATCGCTACGTGTGGGTCGTTCTGTTCGTGACCCTGGGTTTTGGCGCGGTCGGCTGGGTCGATGACTGGCGCAAGGTCGTGCATCGCGATCCGAAGGGGCTGGCCAGCCGCTGGAAGTACTTCTGGACTTCGGCGATCGCCGGCGCCGCGGCGCTCTATCTGGCGCTGATGGCCAACGAACCGGCGCAGACCGAACTCATCGTTCCCTTCTTCAAGACCGTGGCATTGCCGTTGGGTGTGGTCGGCTTCGTTGCGATGAGCTACTTCGTCATCAACGGCACGAGTCACGCGGTCAACCTGACCGACGGTCTCGACGGTCTGGCGATCATGCCGACCGTCATGGTTTCGGCGGCGCTGGCGATCTTCGCCTACGTTGCGGGCCACGCGGGTTTCTCCAAATACCTGGGGCTGCCGTACATCGCCGGAGCCGGGGAGCTGGCCGTTTTCTGCGGTGCGATCGCCGGGGCCGGGCTGGGCTTCCTGTGGTTCAACGCCTATCCGGCGGAAGTGTTCATGGGGGACGTGGGCGCGCTGGCGCTGGGCGCCGCGATGGGCACGGTGGCCGTGATCGTGCGCCAGGAAATCGTGCTCTTCATCATGGGCGGCCTGTTCGTGGCCGAAACCCTGTCGGTGATGCTGCAGGTGTCGTATTTCAAGTGGAGCGGAGGCAAGCGCATCTTCCGGATGGCGCCATTGCACCACCACTACGAATTAGGCGGGTGGAAAGAGACGCAGGTGGTGGTCCGATTCTGGATCATCACCTTGATGCTGGTGTTGTTCGGACTCTCCTCCCTCAAGATCAGATGAAACAAAAGAGCGGCGGACTAGGAACCTAGTCCGCCGTTTAGCACGTACTGTCAGGACAATGTCGTATCTCGATCAGCACATTCTCGTACTCGGACTGGGTGAGTCCGGCATCGCCATGGCACGCTGGCTGGCGCGCAGCGGTGCCCGTCTGCGCGTGGCTGATTCGCGCACACAGCCGCCGGGGCTGGACGAGTTGCGCCGCGATGTGCCGGGAGCCGAGATCGTCACTGGCGCATTTACGGATGCCTTGCTCGACGACATCGGGCTCGTGGCCATCAGTCCGGGCCTGTCGATCGACGCGCCGCTATTGCAGACGGCACGTGCACGCGGCATCGCCGTGACGGGTGAGATCGAACTCTTCGCGCATGCACTGGTGGCGCTCGATCTGCGTAGCCGCGCACGCGTGATCGCCATCACCGGCACCAACGGCAAGACCACGACGACCACACTGGCGGGAGAGCTATGCCGCGCCTGCGGATGGAACACCGCCATCGCCGGCAACATTTCGCCGTCGGCGCTGACTGAATTGATGCGTCGCGTGGATGAGAACGACGCCGCTGATGCGTGGGTGTTGGAGCTCTCCAGCTTCCAGATGGAAACCACTCAGAGTCTGTACGCCGATGCAGCCACTGTGCTCAATGTGACCGACGATCACCTCGATCGTCACGGCACGATGGCCGACTACGCGGCAATGAAGGCGCGCGTCTTCGACGGACAGGGCGTCCAGGTACTCAACCGCGACGACGCTTTTTCGATCGGCATGGCTCGCGCGGGTAGAAAGCAGGTCACCTTCGGACTCGACGCCCCGGTAGCCGACGCCGATTGGGGGGTTGCGGAACGTGACGGCCGCCGCTGGCTGGCGCGCGGCACGATCGCGCTCGTGGCTGCCGACGAGCTTCAGCTCGCGGGAGCCCACAACGTCTCCAACGCGCTGGCCGCGCTCGCCTTGTGCGAAGCCGTCGGCGGTGACATGGAGCGCATGCTCGAAGCGCTGCGCCGCTTCCGTGGCTTGCCGCATCGTGTCGAACGCGTTGCGTGCCGGGCCGATGGCGTCGACTACTACGACGACTCCAAGGGCACCAACGTGGGCGCCACCATCGCGGCGCTGCAAGGGCTGGGCCGCACCGTGGTGCTGATCGCGGGCGGCGATGGCAAGGGGCAGGATTTCCGACCGCTGTCCCCGGTACTGCGCGCTCACGTGCGCGCCGCCGTGCTGATCGGTCGCGACGCCCGCCGCTTTGCCAATGAGGTCGCCGACAGCGGTATCCCGCTGATCCATGCCGATACGCTCGAAACCGCTGTACTCGAAGCCAATCGATTGGCGCTCGCCGGCGATGCGCTGGTGCTGTCGCCGGCATGCGCCAGTCTCGATATGTTCAAGAACTATGCCCATCGCGCCCAGGTCTTCATCGACGCCGTGCGCCAACTGCCCGAGGTGACTCCGGTATGAAAGTCGTCTCCGCTCTATCCGGCTGGTTCGCTCGTCAGGACTCCGGCGGTTTCAGCCCGCGCGCCACGGCGGTCGGTCGCCTCGGCGGCAGCGTCGCGCAGCCGCGCGAACTCGATCCGCTGTTGCTCTGGTCGGCGCTCGGCCTGCTGTTCTTCGGCCTGGTGATGGTGTACTCATCGTCGATCGCCTACGCCGAAGGCAATCGCGTTTCGGGCCACCAATCGACGTTCTTCCTGATGCGACACGCCGTGTTCCTGGCGGTCGGGCTGGTCGCTGCGATGATGGCCTTCCAGGTCCCGATGCGCATCTGGCAACAGATTTCGCCGTACCTGTTCATGGGTGGCGTGGTGCTGCTGATTGCCGTGCTGATCCCGCACATCGGGCGGGAGGTCAACGGCTCACGGCGCTGGATTCCGCTTGGGTTGATCAACCTTCAGCCGTCGGAGTTCATGAAGCTGCTGGTGGCGATGTACGCGGCCGACTACACGGTGCGAAAGCTGCATCACATGTCGAGCTTCAAGCGCGCATTCCTGCCGATGGCGATGGTGATTCTCGGTGTGGGCTTCCTGTTGCTGCGCGAGCCGGACTTCGGCGCGTTCGTGGTGGTCTGTTCGATCGCTTTCGGCATCCTGTTCCTGGGCGGGCTGAACGCGCGCATCTTTGCGCTGCTCACGGTCGTCGCGGCAATCGGTTTTGCGCTGCTGGTGTGGTTGTCGCCGTATCGTCGCGAGCGTCTGTTCAACTTCATCGACCCCTGGAATGACGCCTACGGCAGCGGCTACCAACTGTCGCACGCGCTGATCGCCTTCGGTCGCGGCGAGTGGTTTGGCGTCGGACTCGGGGCCAGCGTTGAAAAGCTCTTCTATTTGCCTGAAGCGCACACTGACTTCTTGCTCGCGGTGATCGCCGAGGAACTCGGTTTCATCGGCGTGATGGTCGTCATCGCGCTGTTTGCCATCATCGTGCAGCGTGCCTTCGCCATCGGCCGCCGCGCACTGGTAATGGATCGCTATTACTCCGGCCTCGTTGCGCAAGGAATCGGGCTGTGGCTGGGCGTGCAGTCGTTCATCAACATGGGCGTCAACATGGGCCTGCTGCCGACCAAGGGCCTGACCCTGCCGCTGATGAGCTTCGGCGGTTCGGGCATCGTCGCCAACTGTCTGGCGGTCGGCATCCTGCTGCGCATTGACTGGGAGAATCGTCAGGTCATGAGAGGCGTGGCATGAGCAGCGTCATCACGGTGAGCGCGGGGGAGCATCGCTGATGCCGAAGATCCTCGTCATGGCGGGCGGCACGGGGGGGCACATCTATCCCGGCATCGCCGTGGCCGACGCGTTGCGCGAACGCGGCTGGTCGGTGGCCTGGATGGGCAATGCCGATGGCATGGAGGGACGCATCGTTCCGACGAAAGGCTACGAACTGGCATGGATCCGCTTCGGCGCGCTGCGTGGCAAGGGACTCATGCGCGCGCTGATGTTGCCGGTCAATCTGCTGCGCGGTTTCTGGCAGGCGCTCGCCGCCATTCGCCGCGTGCGCCCCGACGTGGTGCTGGGCATGGGCGGTTACGTCACTTTTCCCGGCGGCATGATGGCCGCACTCCTGGGGCGCCCGCTGGTGGTGCATGAACAGAATTCCGTGGCAGGTCTGGCCAACCGCGTGCTCGCGGCCGTGGCCGACCGTGTCGTGAGCGGCTTCCCCGACGTGATCAAGCGCGGGCAGTGGCTCGGCAATCCGGTGCGCGCCGATATCGCCGCAATGCCTGCGCCGGCCGAACGCTTTGCCGACCGTCAGGGCCCACTGCGCGTGCTGGTCGTGGGCGGCTCGCTCGGCGCCCAGGCGCTCAACACCACCGTGCCCAAGGCGCTGGCTTTGATTCCGACGGATCGCCGCCCGGTGATCGCACACCAATCAGGCGCAAAACAGATCGACGCGTTACGCACCGCCTACGCCGAAGCCGGCGTGGAAGGCGAACTGTTGCCCTTCATTGACGACATGGCGGCCCGCTACGGTTGGGCGGATCTGGTCATCTGCCGCGCTGGCGCATTGACCGTGGCAGAACTGGCCGCCGCTGGCGTGGCAAGCGTCCTAGTACCGTTTCCACATGCGGTGGATGACCACCAGACCGGTAACGCCCAATTTTTGTCCAGGCATGGCGCGGCCGAATTGGTGCCGCAGTCGCAACTCACGGCCGAAGGGCTGGCCGCCTTGCTGGCAGGGCTGGATCGCGGCCGCCTTCTGGCGATGGCTGAAGCTGCCCGGGCGCTGGCGCGGCCCGATGCGGCCGCCGCCGTGGCCGATGTCTGCCAAGGATTGGTGCGCACATGAGCCTGGTCCGCTTGTCTTCGATCAATTGCAGCAAAAAGGTCCAAATGGCCAATGCCAATGCTGGCGCGGGGGAGAGCATTCCCGCGCGGCCGTCAAGACATGAAGTGAAGCGCGATTTCTGCAACACTCCGCGCCGCTCGCATGCTTGTGCGGGCTTGTCCGGAGGTTCGCATAGCTTCATGAGTATTTCTGCCGTTTTTTCCGTCTTCGCCATGCACGCAGCACCGATCGTTCGGGAGGTGCGTGCATGAAACACAAGGTCAAACACATTCACTTCGTCGGCGTCGGCGGCTCAGGCATGAGCGGCATCGCCGAGGTGCTTGCCAACCTGGGTTTCAAGGTCAGTGGTTCTGACCTGACCGAAAGCGCCACGACGCGTCGTCTGCGGTCGAAGGGCGTGCACGTGATGATCGGCCACGCGGCCGAGAACGTTGCCGAGGCTGACGCCATCGTGACGTCCACCGCCGTGCGCGGTGACAACCCGGAAGTCCTGCAGGCGCGCGCGCGCCAGATTCCAGTGGTGCCGCGCGCCCAGATGCTGGCCGAACTGATGCGCCTGAAGCAGGGCATCGCCATTGCCGGTACGCATGGCAAGACCACCACTACCAGCCTCGTCGCCAGCATCCTGGCCGAAGGCCGCCTCGATCCGACCTTCGTGATCGGGGGGCGGCTGAATTCCGCCGGCGCCAACGCCAAGCTGGGCAGCGGGGACTTTCTCGTCGCCGAAGCCGACGAGTCGGACGCGTCGTTCCTGTTTCTGAATCCCGTGATCTCGGTCGTCACCAACATCGACGCCGATCACATGGAAACCTATGGCCACGACTTCGCGCGGCTACGTCAGGCCTTCGTCGATTTCCTACATCGCCTGCCTTTCTACGGCGTGGCGGTGCTGTGCGCGGATGATCCGCACGTGCGCGAAATCATGCCTTTCGTGTCGAAACAGATCGTGCGCTACGGCCTGTCCGACGATGCGCAGGTGCGCGCCGAGAACATCGAGGCGGTCGGCGCGCAGATGCACTTCGATTGCGTGCGTCGCAATGGTGAAGAAGCGCGCATGCGCGTGGTGCTCAATCTGCCGGGCATGCACAACGTGCTCAATGCGCTTGCTGCAATTTCGGTCGCCACCGAGTTGGGCATCGATGATGCGGCGATCCTGCGCGCCTTGGCCGAGTTCAACGGTGTCGGCCGCCGCTTCCAGCGCTATGGCGAAGTCGCTCTGCCGCAGGGCGGTGCGTTCACGCTTGTCGATGACTACGGTCATCACCCGGTCGAAATGGCCGCCACGCTGGCCGCCGCACGTGGCGCTTTCCCGGGGCGTCGCCTGGTGCTTGCGTTCCAGCCGCATCGCTACACGCGCACGCGCGATTGTTTTGAAGACTTCGTCCGCGTGTTGGGCACGGTGGATGCGCTGTTGCTCGCCGACGTCTACGCCGCGGGCGAGGCCCCGCTGGTGGCGGCCGATGGTCGTGCGCTGTCGCGCGCGCTGCGCGTGGCGGGCAAGGTGGAGCCGGTGTTCGTCGAGGAGATCGCCGACATGCCGGCGCGCATCCTCGAAGTGGCGCAGGACGGCGACGTGGTTCTGACGATGGGAGCGGGCTCGATCGGTGCCGTTCCCGGCAAGCTGGCGACGCCTTCGTAAGGCGCGCGGGCAGACAGAGAGAAGTGGCAGATTCAATGACTGATACTCAGAACTTCGGCAAGGTCGCGGTGTTGATGGGGGGGAACTCCGCCGAGCGCGAGATCTCGCTCATTTCGGGACATGGCGTGCTCGAAGCCCTGCGCTCGGCAGGTGTTGACGCGCATGCGTTCGATCCGGCCGAGATCCCGGTGTGGGAACTCAAGGCGCGCGGATTCGGACGCGCCTTCATCGCGCTGCATGGCCGCTTTGGCGAAGACGGCACCATTCAGGGGGCGCTCGAAGCGCTCGGAGTACCCTACACCGGTAGCGGCGTGATGGCCTCCGCGCTGTCGATGGACAAGTGGCGTACCAAGCTGGTGTGGCAGGCGGCAGGCGTGCCCACGCCGCGTTATCGCCTGCTGACGCCCAACGTGAGTCCGTCGGATGTGATCGACGAACTGGGCCTGCCGCTCATTATCAAGCCCGCGCGCGAAGGCTCGTCGATCGGCGTGGCCAAGGTGAATACGCCGGCCGAGTTCGCGCCAGCCTTTGAAGCCGCGCGCCAGTGCGATCCGCTGGTGATCGCCGAGGAATTCGTTTCCGGCCGCGAATTGACCGCTGCCGTGCTGGGCGACGTAGCCCTGCCGCTGGTGCGCATCGATGCGCCCGAGGGCAAGTACGACTACCAGAACAAGTACTTCACCGACGTGGTGAGCTATCACTGTCCGGCGGGCGTGACGCCGGATGTCGAAGCGGCCATCCAGGAGTCGGCGTTGCGCGCGTTCAAGGTGCTCGGCTGCAAGGGGTGGGCGCGCGCTGACGTCATCCTGCGCGAGGATGGCAGTTTTGCCTTCCTCGAAATGAATACCGCGCCCGGCATGACCAACCATTCGCTGGTACCGATCGCCGCACGCGCGGCGGGTATCGATTACGCGACGTTGTGCGTACGCATTCTTGAGATGGCGAGCATTGGCTGACGCGCATCCGACCTCTTCGTTCGGCAAGTCCCCCGCCGCGGCAACGCGCGGCGCGGGCGGCGCTGCCCGTCAGGCCAAGTCACGGCCGGCGGGCTTCTGGCATCGTCCGGAACTGATGAACCTGGTGTCGGATGTGCTCATGCTGGTGGCGTCGGTCGCGCTCGGTTATGCCGCGGTCAAGGCCGTCATGCGCGCGCCCTGGTTCGGACTGGATCAGGTGGTGGTGACTTCGCCGTTGAGCCAGGTGACTCCCGCCCAGTTGGAATACGCTGCGGCCAGTTCGTTGCGTGGCAATTTCTTCACCGTCGACCTCGATGCGGCACGTCAGGCGTTTGAAAAATTGCCCTGGGTCCGACACGCGCAATTGCGCCGCGTCTGGCCGGCCACGGTGGAAGTGAGCCTTGAGGAACACGTCGCTGCAGCTTACTGGCGCGGCGTGGATAGCTCCGACGTGCAACTGATCAACACCCACGGTGAGGTGTTCGATGCAGCCAGTAACGCGACCATGCCGACGTTTTCCGGTTCGCCCGAGAACGCCCGCCTGATGCTCGAGCGCGATCGGCAGTTCGACGCCAAGCTCAAGCCGCTGGGCCGCCGTGTCGATACGCTCACCTTGTCCAACCGCATGGCGTGGCAGCTCAAGCTTGATAACGGGCTGACGGTGGAGCTGGGGCGCGACCAGCAGCAAGCGCCCATCGATGCGCGGCTGGATCGTTTTCTGGCGATCTATGGTCAGGCCGAAAACCGCTTGGGCACGAAAATTCTGGTGGCGGATCTGCGCTACCCCGGCGGCTTTGCCGTCAAGCTGGAACCGACGGCGCGCTCCGCCGAAAAAACAGGAAAAAGGTAAGCAATGAGCAAGGACAACAAGGACATCATCGTCGGCCTGGACATCGGTACGTCCAAGATCACTGCCATGGTCGCCGAGATGAAGCCCGACGGGCGCGTCGAAGTGCTCGGTGTCGCCACGCAGCCTTCCAGCGGACTGAAGAAAGGCGTGGTGGTCAACATCGAGGCCACCGTGGACGCCATTTCCCGCGTAGTGCAGGAAGTCGAACTGATGGCCGACTGCAAGGTGCGCGATGTCTATACCGGCATCGCGGGCAGCCACATCCGCAGCTTCAACTCCAACGGCATGGTGGCGATCAAGGACAAGGAAGTCTCGCCGCTGGACGTCGAACGGGTGATCGAAGTCGCGCGCGCGATGCCGATTCCCGCCGACCAGCAGATCCTCCACATCCTCACGCAGGAATTCATCATCGACGGCCAGGACGGCGTGCGCGAGCCGATCGGCATGAGCGGCGTGAAGCTCGAAGTGAAGGTGCACATCATCACCGGAGCGGTGTCTGCCGCGCAGAACCTCGTGAAGTGCGTGCGCCGCTGCGGGCTCGAAGTCGTCGACCTCGTGCTGCAGCCGCTGGCCTCGAGTTTCGCCACGCTGTCCGAAGATGAAAAAGAACTGGGCGTGTGCCTCGTGGACATGGGCGGCGGCACGACCGACCTGGCCGTGTTCACGCAGGGCGCGATCCACCACACGGCGGTGATTCCCATCGCGGGTGACCAGATCACCAACGACATCGCCATGGCGTTGCGCACGCCCACTGCCGAGGCTGAAGAGATCAAGCTGCGCCACGGCGTGGCGCTGCAGACGCTGGTCGACCCGGCGGAAATGATCGAAGTCCCCAGCGTTGGCGACCGTCCTCCGCGCAAGCTGTCGCGCGAGAGCCTTGCCGCCGTGGTGCAACCACGTGTGCAGGAGCTGTTCGAACTGGTGCAGGTCGAGCTGCGTCGCAGCGGTTACGAACAACTGCTGTCGTCGGGTCTCGTCCTCGCGGGGGGGTCGGCGCAGTTGTCCGGCATCTGCGAATTGGGCGAGGAAGTCTTCCATCTGCCGGTGCGCGTAGGCGTTCCGGTGTATCAGGGCGGGCTCGCCGACGTGGTGTGCCATCCGCAATACGCCAACGTGATGGGCCTCATTCTCGAAGGCGCGGCACAGCGTCGACGTGGTATCCAGGCGCGCGAGACGCGCAATGTGCGTCAGGTTTTCCAGCGTATGAAGTCCTGGCTGGAAAAAAATTTCTGACGACGTCGAGGATTTTTTTTGTGATGTGTCATGCACTTAGCGCATGACGCTTGATTTGTCTGAAAAAGCTTGTGCGCGCGGCCGATATTTAGTAGTACACTCGCGCGCTAATACTAGATTTAGGGTATCTCGGTTCAGCCTTCGGGGGCCGTTTTCCTAAGTGGCATACAGGAGCGATGAGCATGATCGAAATCGTTGAAATGGAACCGGTAGGGACAGTGATCAAAGTCATCGGGGTAGGTGGCGCGGGCGGCAACGCCGTCGATCACATGATCCGCGAAGGCGTGCAGGGCGTTGAGTTCATCAGCGCCAATACCGATGCACAGGCACTCAATCGCTCGCTGGCGCCCGGCAAGCTGCAACTGGGCAGTTCGGGGCTCGGCGCAGGCGCCAAGCCCGAGGCCGCCCGCGCTGCAGCGCTGGAGTGCCGCGATGAAATCGCCGAAGCACTGGCTGGCGCGCACATGGTTTTCATCACCGCCGGCATGGGCGGTGGCACGGGTACTGGCGCCGCTCCGGTGGTCGCGGAAATCGCGCGTGAGCTGAATATCCTCACCGTTGCGGTGGTTACCAAGCCGTTCGATTTCGAGAACCGCTATCGCGTGGCCGACAGCGGCATCGAAGAACTCTCCAAGCACGTCGACTCGCTGATCGTCGTCCTCAACGACAAACTGATGGAAGTCTACGGCGAAGACGCCAGCATGGAAGAGTGCTTCCGCAGCGCCGACGACGTGCTGCGCAAGGCGGTCGGCGGCATCGCCGAAATCATCAACGTGCCGGGCCTGGTGAACGTCGACTTCCAGGACGTGCGTACGCTGATGGCCGAGATGGGGCGCGCGATGATGGGTTCGGCCGAAGCCGCAGGCATGGATCGCGCCCGTATCGCCGCCGAGCAGGCCGCCGCGAGCCCGCTGCTGGAAGGCGTCGAACTCTCTGGCGCGCGTGGCGTGCTGATCAACATCACTGCCAGCCGCTCGCTGAAGATGTCGGAAGTCAAGGACGCGGTGCAGACCGTGCGTGCCTTCGCGATGGAAGAGGCGACCGTGTTCTACGGCACCGTGTTCGACGAAAGCATGGAAGACCGCATCCGCGTGACGGTGCTTGCGACCGGCCTGGGCGCTCGTCGCGCCGTGGCGCGTCAGCCGATGGTGCAGGTCGTCAAGACCGGTACCGATGATGTCGGCATCGAAGTCGACTACGCCGATCGCGATGTGCCGGCGGTGTTCCGCCGTCAGCAGCGCACCACCGCCGAGGCGATGAGTGCCAACGGCTACGGTACCTACGACATTCCGGCATTTCTGCGCAAGCAGGCGGACTGATCGTCCAGACCCGCCCATTCGGGCTGTAGGCGAATCGACAGGCTGTGAGGGCGCAAGCTCCCACGGCCTGTTTGCGTTAGAGGTGTTTGAATCGGGGTGTGGGCCGGGCGAGATTGCGGCGCTTGCGGCGAGCGCCTTGTCACGTTTTGAAACGCTCCCGAGCAGAGCTCTGGCAGCGAGCCCGCAACGTGCGGTGTATACTTTTTGAAATCAGTCAGTTGAAAGAACAAAGCATGGTCAGGCAGCGCACCCTCAAATCCGTGGTCAAGGCAACCGGAGTCGGCCTGCACGGAGGCGTGCGCGTCGATCTGTCGCTGCGCCCCGCGGCGCCCGACACGGGCATCGTTTTCCGCCGCGTCGACCTCGATCCCCCCGTCGATCTGCCGTGCGATCCGTACTCGGTAGTCGATACGCGCATGTGTTCGGGCCTGCAACAGGGCAAGGCCAAGGTCGGCACCATCGAGCATCTGATGTCGGCGCTGGCCGGACTGGGGATCGATAATTGCTATGTGGACGTCAATGCGCCCGAGATCCCCATCCTCGACGGCAGTGCAGCGCCGTTCGTGTTCCTGATCCAGTCTGCGGGTGTCGAGGTCCAGAATGCGCCTAAGCGCTTCATCCGTGTGAAGAAGCCGGTCGAATACCGCGAAGGCGACAAGTGGGTGAAGCTCGAGCCGCATGATGGCTTCAAGCTTTCGTTCGCCATCCACTTCAATCATCCCGCCATTGACCGCACCGTGACGGAAGTCACCGTGGACTTCGCTAAGCACGAATACGCGCGTGACGTGGCGCGCGCACGCACCTTCGGTTTCATGCAGGAAGTCGAAGCCATGCGCAGCAGCGGCCTGGGCCTGGGCGGCAGCCTGGATAACGCGATCGTCATGGACGAGTACCGGGTGCTCAATGCCGACGGCCTGCGTTACGCCGATGAGTTCGTCAAGCACAAAGTGCTGGATGCCATTGGCGATCTCTACATCATCGGCAAGCCCCTGCTGGCGGCTTACTCGGCCTATAAATCCGGCCACGCACTCAACAATCAGATCCTTCGCACCTTGCTGGCCGATGAGCAGGCGTGGGAGGTGGTCAGTTTCGAATCGTCCGAGTCGGTGCCTCCCGCGCTGCAAGGGCAACTCGCCCTCCAGTTTTCCTGACGCATGCTGATCCTGCGCGCCGCCGGCTTGCTACTGCTGGTTGCCGTGGCCCTCTGCGTGGGCGCGTGGCTGTTGACTGGGCGGGGCGAGTACCTTCGTTGGACCAAGCTGTTGCTGCGCGTCGGTGTGTCGGTCGCGCTCGTGTTCATGGCGCTGTTGCTGTTCGAACGTTTGTTGGCGCCGATTCTCTGATAGACGGTCGGCGGCATTGAGCCTTTGAGAAAAATCGGCTCCGGGTTGTCCGGCTTGGGCTAGAGTCCGTTCCCTTTTTTTCTTGCGTCACAGGAGCACCCATGGTGGAAGTGCTGTTGTTGGTCGTAAAGAACGCGGCCATCGTTGCCGGCGCCATGCTGCCGATCATGAACCCCCTGGGGTCGATGCCGATCTTTCTGTCCCTGAGTCGGGGCGCCACCGATGCACAACGCCGGCACCTCGCCTCGCGAATCGCTGTCAATGTCGCGATCGTGACCTTCATTGCGCTGCTGCTCGGGTCGTATGTGCTTGAGTTTTTTGGTATTTCGACGGCTGCCGTGCGTGTGGGCGGCGGCATTCTCGTGATCGTCATGGGGTGGCGGCTCTTGAATGCAGAGTCTTCGTCAACGGACGCCGAAGCGGCCACCACGCATGCATGGAATGAGCGGATGGTCGAGCAGCGAGCCTTTTATCCGCTGACCTTTCCATTTACGGTCGGTCCCGGCTCTCTGTCGGTCGCCGTCACGTTGGGCGCCCGCATATGGGGCGACACGCGCCACAAGCTGTCCGATCGCCTGCTGGCCGGCCTCGGCGCGATTGTCGGCGTGATCATCGTCGCCGTGGTGGTCTATGCATGCTTCCGCTCGGCGCGCACGGTGCTGGGGCGCCTGGGCGAGACCGGCACCAATGTCATGCTGCGGTTCGCGGCCTTCATTCTGTTGTGTATCGGTGTGCAGATCGCGTGGGAGGGCGTGTCGGAGCTCCTGCAGCCCTGGCGGCCGTTGCCCTGAGGGTGCTCTTAGCGCGTGTGCTTGAGCAGGCGGGCGACCGCCTGACCGAGCGGAGAGCTGGCATCCAGCCGGTCACTGAGTTCGCCGAACGCCGTTCGCCCCTGGTCGCCGATGTGGCGGCCTTCGCGAGCGTAGAGATGTGTGTCGGGCGCCATCTGGACCGGACGCACGCGCACCTTGATTTCTTCGATGGGCAGGCCCGCATCGCGCAATGCAGCGCGCAGGCTGTCCATGCCCATGTTCAGGCGGGACGCCAGCGACGGCGTCGGGACGTGCAGGACGAGCGTGCCTTCGCGGCAGTTGGCCACCGCCACCGCGCCCCGCATGGCGCGCGGGATCTGCTGATCGACGATGCGCTGCAGGCGCACCAGCAACCCGGCGTGTTCCTTGAGGCGCGAGAGCGCTTCGCTGCTGCCGAGGAGATCGCCGAGCGGGGTGGTCGATGAGCGCATTGGAGTATCCGGGAATCGATCGGCGGGTGTCGGAAAGCCCGGCCGCGAAGGCTTTCTGTCGGTCGTCAGACAGTACTGAGACGGCTCGCAAAGCCCAGCCGAAGTGCGTGCTAGAATGCCCGTTTTGCCGCGTTTCCTCAATAGATTCTCATGATCGCAGGCCTACTCAAGAAGGTTTTCGGCAGCCGCAATGATCGGCTGATCCGCCAATACATGCAGAAGGTTCAGGCCATCAATGACCTCGAACCGACGATGCAGGAACTCTCCGACGAGGCTTTGCGCGGCAAGACCGAAGAATTCCGCCAGCGCCTCGCCCAGGGCGAGAGCCTCGACAGCCTGCTGCCAGAAGCCTTCGCCGTGGTCCGCGAGGCCGGCAAGCGCGTGCATGGCATGCGCCATTTCGACGTACAGATGGTCGGCGGCATGGTGCTGCATGACGGCAAGATCGCCGAAATGCGCACCGGCGAAGGCAAGACGCTGACCGCCACGCTGCCCGTGTACCTGAATGCGCTGACCGGCAAGGGTGTGCACGTGGTGACGGTGAACGACTACCTCGCTTCCCGCGACGCCGAATCGATGGGCCGCCTGTACAAGTTCCTGGGCCTGACCGTCGGCTGCAATCTGTCGCAGATGCCGCACGACGAAAAGCAGGTCGCCTACGCCTCCGACATCACCTACGGCACCAATAACGAATTCGGCTTCGACTACCTGCGCGACAACATGGTCTATTCGACCGGCGAGCGCGTGCAGCGTGGCCTGAATTTCGCGATCGTCGACGAAGTCGACTCGATCCTGATCGACGAAGCGCGTACGCCGCTGATCATCTCCGGCCAGGCCGAAGACCACACCGAACTGTACGTCAAGATGAACGCGGTGCCGCCGCTTTTGACCGTGCAGGAAGGCGAGGGCGACAACGTCACCGTGCCGGGCGACTACACGGTCGACCTGAAGGCCAACCAGGTTCTCCTGACTGAACAGGGGCACGAGCACGCCGAGGAAATCCTCGCCCGCGTGGGCTTGCTGGCCGAAGGCACGAGCCTGTACGACCCGGCCAACATTCTGCTGATCCACCACTTGTACGCCGCACTGCGCGCCCACGCGCTCTACCACCTCGATCAGCAGTACGTGGTGCAGAACGGCGAAGTGATCATCGTGGATGAATTCACCGGCCGCCTGATGGCAGGCCGCCGCTGGTCCGACGGTCTGCACCAGGCCGTCGAAGCCAAGGAAGGCGTGGAGATCAAGTCCGAGAACCAGACGCTCGCCTCGATCACCTTCCAGAACTACTTCCGCATGTATGGCAAGCTCGCCGGCATGACGGGTACGGCCGATACCGAAGCCTACGAATTCCACCAGATCTACGGTCTCGAAACAGTCATCATCCCGACCAACAAGCCGATGATCCGGATCGATTCCAACGATCAGGTCTATCGCACGGCGCAAGAGAAGTACAACGCCATCGTGGCCGACATCAAGGACTGCCATGAGCGTGGACAGCCCGTGCTGGTCGGTACGACGTCGATCGAAAGCTCCGAACTGCTGTCGGGCATCCTGACGCAGGCCAAGCTTCCGCATCAGGTGCTCAACGCCAAGCAACACGCCCGCGAAGCCGAGATCGTTGCCCAGGCTGGTCGTCCCGGCGTGATCACCATTGCCACCAACATGGCAGGCCGCGGTACGGACATCGTGCTGGGTGGCAACATCGACAAGGAACTGGCTGCCCTGCGCGAAGACGCAGCGCTGCCGGAAGAAGAAAAATCCGCTCGGGCGGCCAAGCTGCGCGGCGAATGGAAAGCGCTGCATAACCTCGTGATTGAAGCGGGTGGCCTGAAGATCATCGGCACCGAGCGTCACGAATCCCGCCGTATCGACAATCAGTTGCGTGGCCGTGCGGGCCGTCAGGGTGACCCGGGCGCTTCGCGCTTCTACCTGTCGCTCGAAGACCCGCTGATGAAGATCTTCGGCGGCGATCGCCTCAACGCGATCATGGTCCGCCTGAAGATGCCCGAGGGCGAGCCGATCGAGGCAGGCATGGTCAACCGCTCGCTGGAGTCCGCACAGCGCAAGGTAGAGCAGCGCAACTTCGATATCCGCAAGCAACTGCTCGAATACGACGACGTTGCCAATGACCAGCGCAAGGTCATCTACCTGCAGCGCAACGAACTGCTCGAAACTGTCGACATCGCCGAGACCATTACGGCCATGCGCCACGGCACGCTGTCGGAGCTGTTCCGCACCTTCGTGCCGGCAGATTCGGTCGAAGAGCAGTGGGAGATTCCCTCGCTCGCACAGGCGCTGCGCGCCGATTACCAGCTCGACCTGCCGCTGACCGAGTGGGCGGCCGCCGAGTCGGGCATGTCGGATTCGGACATCCTCGCGCGCGTGCTGGAAGCTGCCGACAAGGCCTATGCCGACAAGATACTCAACGTCGACAAGGCCGCCTGGCAGGGCTTCGAGCGCAGCGTCATGCTCAACAGTCTCGACACGCACTGGCGTGAGCACCTGGCCTCGCTCGACCACCTGCGCCAGGGCATCCATCTGCGTGGCTATGCGCAGAAGAACCCCAAGCAGGAGTACAAGCGCGAAGCCTTCGAACTGTTCGAATCGCTGCTCGACACCATCCGTGTCGACGTCACGCGCCTGCTCATGACGGTCCAGATCCGCTCGCAGGAGCAGATCGAAGAAGTCGCTGAAGACCGCCCCGCCGTCGATAACGTGCAGTACCATCACGCCGACTACGACGAGGCCCTGGCAGACGTGGCGACCGCCAAGCCGGCGCCGGTACAGAATTTAGTGCCGCGCGTGGGGCGCAACGATCCGTGCCCCTGTGGTTCGGGCAAGAAGTACAAACACTGCCACGGGCAACTCGCCTGATACTACAGAGCCTGTTCATGCTCCGCGCTGGGCAGGCTCTGAAGTCGGTACGTATCAAAGGCCGGCCTGATGGGTCGGCCTTTCGTCTATGTGATCATCCTTCATCGCTCGCCGTCTTCAGGGGAGTCGACTCATGAGCAGCAACCATTCCGAATCGCAGAGTCTGCGCACGCTGACCTTGGCTGCGTTGGGCGTCGTATTCGGTGACATCGGCACCAGCCCGCTATATTCATTCAAGGAGGCATTCGACTCCGCCCACCATCCGCTGGCGGTCGTGGAATCGAACATTCTTGGCGTCCTGTCCCTCATCGTCTGGACGCTGATCATCGTCGTCACGCTCAAGTACGTTTTCATCATGCTGCGCGCCGACAATCACGGCGAAGGCGGCGTGGTGGCGTTGCTGGCGCGGGTACTCGAAGGCACGCGCGATCGTCCGCGCAAGCGTGCCGTGTTCATCATGCTGGGCATGTTCGGCGCGGCGCTTTTCTATGGTGACGGCGTCATTACGCCAGCCATCTCGGTGCTGTCGGCGGTCGAAGGCCTGGAGATCATCACGCCGACGCTCAAGCCATTCGTCGTGCCGCTGACTCTGGGCATCCTCATTGGCCTGTTTCTCGTACAGCATCACGGCACGGCACGTGTCGGCGGCTTCTTCGGCCCGGTGCTGTGCGTGTGGTTCGTGGCGCTCGCAGCGGTCGGCATCTACAACATCTCAGCGTATCCGCAAGTGCTCCTGGCGCTGTCGCCGCACCATGCCGTGCGGTTCTTCATCGACAACCAGGCGGTGGGGTTCTTCGCGCTCGGCGCGGTGTTCCTGACCGTCACCGGTGGCGAAGCGCTGTACGCGGACATGGGGCACTTCGGCGCGCGCCCGATCCGTCTGGCATGGATGGGGCTCGTGTTGCCGTGCCTGCTACTCAATTATTTTGGGCAGGGTGCTTTGCTGATCACGCACCCGGAAGCGTCGTCCAACCCGTTCTTCCTCGCCGTGCCGCAGTGGGCGCTGATCCCGATGGTGTGTCTCGCGACCATGGCGACCGTCATCGCGTCGCAGGCGCTCATCACGGGCGCGTACTCGATCACGCGTGAGTTGTCGCAACTGGGCTTCTGTCCCCGTGTAGCCATCCGGCACACGTCCGGTGCGCAGATGGGACAGATCTACGTGCCGTTCGTGAACTGGCTGCTGTTGCTGCTCGTGCTGGCCACGGTGATCGGCTTCAAGACTTCGTCCAATCTCGCCTCGGCCTACGGTATCGCCGTGACGCTGACCATGCTGGTGACCACGATTCTTGTCTTCTCGCTCGCGCGGCGCGACTGGAAGTGGCCGACGTGGGTTGCATTGCTGGTGTTCGGGCCGCTGTTCATCATCGAGTCGTCGTTCCTGACCGCGAACGCCATCAAGATCGTCGAGGGCGGCTGGTTCCCGCTCATCTTCGGCGCGTGCATATTTACTGTGCTGACGACGTGGAAGCGGGGCCGCGAACAGCTCAACGAGCGCCTCAAGTCCGAAGAGATCGCGCTGCAGCCGTTCATCGAAATGCTTGCCAAGGAAGAAATGCCGCGCGTGCCGCACACCGCGATCTTCCTGTCGCCACGTACCGATAGCGTGCCCAACGCGCTGCTGCACAACCTCAAGCACAACTTCGTCCTGCATGAGAACACCGTCTTCGTCAGCATCGTGTTCCTGGCGGTGCCACGCGTGGTCGATTCCCAGCGCGTGCTGGTCGAGCGCATTGGCAGTAATTTCCATCGCGTGAAGATCTTCTTCGGTTTCATGGAAGAGCCCGACGTGGCCGCCGCGCTTGAATGGACCGAGGAGCAGGGGCTGTCGATCCAGCCCCAGATGGCGTCGTACTTCCTCTCGCGCGAGACGCTGCTGCCCACGCCGGGTGAAGGGATGGCGCTGTGGCGCGAACGTTTGTTCGAGTTCATGTTCCGAAACGCGACCAACGCGGCGAGCTTCTTCAACTTACCGACCAACCGGGTGGTGGAACTGGGTAGTCGTATCGCCATCTAGCGGGAGTACGCCATGAGCAGCGCCATCCGCTTTGACTGGCAGGATCTGCAATTGCTCATCGCTGCCGGCGAGACCGGCAGCATTGCTGGTGCGGCTGAACGTTGCAACACGGTTGCCTCGGCGGCCAGCAAGCGCCTGTCGGACCTCGAGTCCGCGCTCGGCGCCGCGTTGCTCGAGCGCAGCAGCCGCGGCGTGGCGCTCACGCCTGCCGGCGAAGCGCTGGCGCGACGCGCGCGTGGGCTCATCGAACAAGCATTGCAGGTGCAGGGCGAAATTGCAGGCTACGCCTCGGGCATGCGTGGCAGCGTGCGCCTGTTCGCCAATATCTCGTCGATCGTTGAATTCCTGCCCGCCGCATTGGCCGGATTCGCGCAGCGCCATCCCGACATCCGCGTCCAGCTCGAAGAGGCTGTCAGCGAGCGTGTCGTGCAGGCGGTGGCCGAGCATGTTGCCGACCTTGGTGTGGTCAGCGAGCGGCTGGCCCGCGACGGCTTGGCTTTCTTCCCCTTCCGTCGAGATCAACTTCAGCTCATCGTGCCGCGCGGTCACGCCCTTGCCGGCTACACCGAAGTTCGCCTGGCGGACGCCCTTGATCATCCGTTCATCGGTCTGCATGCCGGCAGCGCGCTGCATGGACAACTTTTGCGCGCAGCCGCGGCGCTTGGTCGAGAACTGCGCCTGGCGATGCAAGTGACGAGCTTCGATGCCGTATGCGCCATGGTGGCCACAGGGCTCGGTGTGGGTGTCGTGCCGCGCGCTGCCAGCGCCGCCCACGTGGCCGAACTCGATCTGATCGGCCTGTCCATCGCGGAGCCCTGGGCAGAGCGCCAGCTCTACCTGTGTGCGCGCGACGAGCCCATGCCGCCCGGCACGCAACATCTATTCGATCACCTCAAGGCGATCTCCTGATCGCGGCATCGTCGCCGGCGATGACGACATCGCCAAACGTCAGCGCACGCGGCGCGGCGATCCGTCAAGCTGTCGATTCCCAACCAGACAGATCGAGGAATCGACATGAGCCAGTGGAACGCCGCCGACTACGCCCGCAACTCCAAAGGACAAGAGCGCTGGGGGCGAGAGCTCATCGAACAGCTTGGCGTGCGCGATGACGACGATGTGCTCGACATCGGCTGCGGCGACGGCCGCCTGACGGCCGCGATCGCCGAACGTACCTCCGGCTCCGTCGTCGGCGTGGACAGCTCGCTCGATATGGTTCGGCACGCCAATGCCCATCACGCCTCCGGCCGGCTGCGCTACGAACATGGCGATGCTGCCGCGCTGGCGTTCGATGGCGCTTTTTCGCTGATCTTTTCCAATGCAGCCCTGCATTGGGTCGCCGGCTGCCACAGTCCGGTCGTTGACGGCATCGCGCGCGCCATGCGACCCGGTGCGCGCGCACTTCTGCAGATGGGGGGAGAAGGCAATGGCGCCGGCATCATCGCCGCCTTCGACGAAGTGCGCTCGCGTCCCGAGTGGGCGGCGCATTTCGAGGGCTTTGTATTCCCGTACGGCTTTCATACCCCCGCGCTGTACCAGCGCTGGGCAGAGCGGGCCGGGCTCAAGATCGAAGAGGCACAGATCATCGCCAAGGACATGACATACGACAGCCACGAGTCCTTCATCGGCTGGCTGCGCACGGCGTGGCTCCCCTTCGTCGAGCCCGTTCCGGCGGCGGATCGCGACGCGTATCTCGAAGCGGTTGCCGATGTCTACCTCGCCGCGAATCCGGTGGACGGGGAGGGCATCGTGCATGTCGACATGCGTCGTCTGCAGGTGCGCCTGTCCAAGCCTGCATGAGCACGAGCAGGCGGGACGGCAATGCCGGCCCGCTTACCAGCGGTTGCGAACTAAATCTGGCGCCCGGCGGGCAAGGCGATAAAATGCGCATCTTTGCCCGCTCGAGGACAGTTCCATGCCGGTCAATCTGTTGCCGCCCGTTGCCGATCAACTCTTTCCCGTCAAAGGCGTTCGCCTGGGTACGGCAGAGGCGAATATCCGCAAGGCCAACCGACGCGACCTGACCTTGATCGAGCTGGCTCCGGGTAGTCGCGCCGCGGGCGTTTTCACACAGAACCGCTTCTGCGCCGCACCCGTTCAGGTGTGCCGCGAACATCTGGCCGGCGGCGAAATCCGCGCGCTCGTCATCAACACCGGCATCGCCAACGCTGGCACGGGCGAGCAGGGGCTGGCCGCCGCCCGCGCGACGTGCGATGCCGTCGCCGCGCAATCCGGCGTCGCCGCCAATACCGTGTTGCCGTTTTCCACTGGCGTGATTCTCGAACACCTGCCGGTCGAGCGTATCGTCGCCGGTCTGCCGGCCGCGCGCGCAGCGCTGTCGGATGAGGGCTGGTTTGCTGCCGCCCACGCCATCATGACCACCGACACCATCGCCAAGTCCACCTCGAGTCGCGTGACGGTCGACGGTCAAACGGTCACCGTCACCGGCATGAGCAAGGGCGCCGGCATGATCCGCCCCAACATGGCGACCATGCTCGGCTACGTCGCCACCGACGCGAACCTCGCCCAACCGCTGCTCGAAGCCCTCGTGCGCGAAGCTGCCGACGTGTCCTTCAACAGCATTACCGTCGATGGCGACACGTCGACCAACGACTCTTTCATCCTGATCGCCACCGGCCAGGTCGGTTCGCCCATCAACGATGCGGCATCGGCGCAATACGCCTCCGTGCGGGCGGCAGTCATCGAAGTCGCCCAGTGGCTGGCGCAGGCCATCGTGCGCGATGGCGAAGGCGCTACCAAGCTGATGAGCATCGCCGTCGAAGGCGGATCGAACCGCGATGAATGCCGCCAGGTCGCCTACGCCGTGGCGCATTCTCCGTTGGTCAAGACGGCATTCTTCGCGTCGGACCCCAACCTGGGACGCATCCTGGCCGCGATCGGCTATGCCGGCGTCAATGATCTGGACGTGAACAAACTGCGCGTATGGCTGGCCGGCGGTGGTGAAGAGGTCTTGGTGGCGGAGAAGGGTGGCCGTGCCGTCAGCTACCAGGAGGAGGCCGGTGCCCGCATCATGAAGAACGCCGAGATCACCGTGCGGATCGACCTCGCGCGCGGCCAGGCTGCCGCTACGGTCTGGACCTGCGACTTCTCGTACGACTACGTCAAGATCAACGCCGACTACCGCAGTTGATCGGCCTGACCGGGCGGCGGCCGCCGCCCGGTTTCATTCCCCTCGCGCCTTCCCGTGCAACTCGACCAGGCACTTTCCGTCACGCAGATCTTCGGCTACCTCGCCTTCGCGATGGGGGTGTCGTCCTTCCTGCAAAAGAGCGACCAGCGTTTCAAGATCTTCATGGCGGCCGAGTGCGTGAGCTACGTCATTCACTTCTGGCTGCTCGGCAACTACACCGCAGTGGCCAGCTCGGCCGTTTCGGTCGGCCGGTCGGTGGCCGCGATCCGCACCCGTTCGATCTGGGTCGCGCTGTTCTTCGTCGCATTGAGCCTCGGTTTTGGCATTTGGCTGGCGACGTCGTGGCTGTCGTTCCTGCCGATCATCGCCTCCTGCGTAGGCACGTTGTCTCTGTTCCTGCTGCATGGCGTCCGGATGCGGTGCTTCATGCTCATCGGCACTTGCCTGTGGCTGCTCAACAACATTCTTTCCGGTTCCATCGGCGGCACGATGCTGGAGGCGACCGTCCTGGCGACCAATCTGCTCACCATCCGGCGACTGCAACTCGAGCAAATCCGCAAAGCGGCCGACCTGCGGTGATGATGTCGACAAATTTTACGGTTGTGGTGTTGTGACCGATTCGAGATGTGCCCAAGTGATTGAAATAAAATAAATTATCAAAATTGGCGCATTTGCTGCTTTTGTCTCCGCAGTCTTTTTTGGAGATCGCAATGCGCGCCACCCTGAGCAAGTTCCTGCTGCCTGCCACCCTGACCCTGTCCGGCATTGGTGCGGCACACGCCGTACCCATTTCGTACATCTTCGATTCCACCAGCACGCTGAACGCGAGCAATCAAAAGACGGTGGATGGCGTGACCGTGACGGTTTCGTCTGGCGGTCACAACAGCGCAGACCTCGTCCAGAATTCGGCCGGTCTCGGCGTGAGCGGGGCGGGGGGCAATCAACTCAGCAGCAACCCGTCACAGCAAGAGTTCATTCGTTTCAGCTTCGCGCAGTTGCTGACACTGGACAGCATCCTGTTCAACAGCGCCGACTCGGCGGACGCATTTCTGCTGACCTGGGGCACGGGTGCCACGCAGACGGGCTCGATCACCCAGAACCCGGTGGCCTACACGGGCTCCAACCCGCTGACCTTCATCCCGGCGTCGGTCGTGAGCGGCGATTGGTTCCAGATCACTACGCTGGGCAGCAGCACCGACCTGTACCTGAGCCGCCTGAACGTGAGCGGTGCAGTCGTCGCGCCAAACAGCACAGTCCCCGAGCCGGCCAGTTTCGCACTGGCGGGGCTTGGTCTCGTCGCTCTGGCGTCCTTCCGCCGGCGTCAGGCAAAGTAATCAGCGCTCTGCGCAGCGCACGCCCACACCCGGCATGCGCTGCGCGTCAAATGCCCGTGCAATCCCTTTGCTCGCGTGAGATGTCCGCCACCACTTATCGCCACGCGCGGCTATAATCACGCCTCTCCGCAAGACGCCTTCCCCGGCGCGCAACCCCGGAAGGGTGGCAGAGCGGTTTAATGCACCGGTCTTGAAAACCGGCGATGGGCGACCATCCGTGGGTTCGAATCCCACCCCTTCCGCCAGAATGTCCCTTGAGCCCCGCATCGCTACTGGCTTCCAGGTTTTTTCGTTTCTGGCGACTCCCGATCTACCCTCCCGAACGAGATTTCGCTTGAAGACGGGCAGTCGAACGGTCTTGATAGATCGGCGGCAAGGAATGCGCGTGGCCTACTCTGTTCTGGTCGGGCGAGTGGTTCGATGGCTCGGCGAGTTCAGGTGTCAGCGCGTCACTGGCGCCGCAGGACGACATGCGTGGCTTTCTCCGACGCTACGAGGTCAACACATTCGTAGCCCAGTGTGCGCAAGTCCAATCCCTCGAACAGCGCTTCTCCCCGGCCAAGCAGCACCGGCGAGATGGCAATGTGCAGCTCATCGATGAGTCCCTCGCGAAGGTACTGCCGAATTGTCTCTGGCCCTCCGCCGATCCGCACGTCCTGGCCGGCAGCCGCCCCGCGCGCACGGTCGAGCGCTTCTCGGATGCCGCCTGTCACGAAGTGGAACGTTGTGTTGCCTTCCATCTCGATCGGGGCGCGAGCATGATGGGTCAAGACAAAGACCGGGACGTGGTAGGGTGGATTGTTTCCCCACCAGCCTTTCCAGTCGGCATTCGGCCATTCCCCGCGGATAGGGCCGAACATGTTCCTCCCGAGAATCCAGGCTCCGACGTTCTGGAAACCACGAGCCGCGAAATCATCGTCGATTCCGGTCGTACCGTCTTCCTTGCCGAACAAGGCCCGCTGGAACGTGCGAGTCGGGAGCAGCCACTGGTGCAGCTCTGTCCCGCCAATTCCGAGCGGATTGTCGATGTCCTGATTTGGACCCGCACCGTATCCATCGAGCGAGATAGTGAAGCCATCAACGCGCACTCGAGTCATGGTTTGCCTCCGTTCAGACGCCTGGTGAATGGGAGTTAAGGGCTGCAGTGTAAGGCCGCGGAAGGAAGAAACAACCGAACCTCATTGGCGCCCCCGCTTGATCGCCAATCAGGCAGGTCGGGAATCCATTTTCGATCGGGTAACTGCGGCGAATCACGAAAGATCCGCGTTGTCGGGGCGGTTCTGTCCACGAGTACGTGAAGGCTCGTCCGTGCCTCAGAGCGGTTGTAAGGGCCGTTATCGTGTTTTCGACGACGACGGATGACTACCACCAGGAACGCCCAAAAGGTCCAGGTCGGTAGCCCACCCTATTCGCGCTATCTATACTCCCGCGGTTCGCACGTGTCTTCAGCAAAGTGAGTACGCCGCCTGCATCATTCGCAATATTCGTGAATTCCGAGTAAGTCTCGAAGGTCCACGAATCGATCGCTCTTTTCGCGACTCTGCTGCACCCGTTACATGCACGCTTCGTCCTCCTGACTCAATAAGCGCTCCAGGCAACAGCGCTTCATGCTGGACCCTATCTCGAGGAGACGGGCATGAATTGTGGAGAGAATCGCAACGGGTATTTCGCAGCCCATTCGCACCGCAAAATAGTTGCGCCGGTTCCTGCGGTCTTCCGATGGGCCGCGCGGCAGCATTTCGCGTGTTCCGCCCTTCGACGACGCTGCCGTTGCGGCTTACCGGCACTGCTGCTGGCGGCGATACCGGAGATCGCCTCCGCCACGTGCTTCACCAACGGCTCGATCGTCACTTGCACCACGGCTTCGCCCAATCCTTACACACAACGGATCGGCAATGGGCCGAACAGCGCGTCAGGAATTACGATCACGCTCGACCCGAACGCACAGATTTCGGTGAGCAATTCCAACGCGATCAGCCTGGGCAACAACGCCATCATTACGCTCGGCGCCGGTGCTTCTGTCACCAATAATGCGTCGACCAGCACCGGCCTGTGGGGCGGTGGTCCCAACACGATCGAATTCGGATCGAACGGCCGCCTGACGGTCGGCGTCGGTGCTTCCGTCACGGCAAACGGCTCCCAGAACAACGGCGAGCCGGTCAATGTCTTTGGAGTAGGCAACGTCATCACCAACTACGGGATCATCTCGTCTCGCAGTGGCGCCGCAATCTGGTTCGAGGACAAAGTTGGCGGAGGCGGCAACACGGTCGACAATTACGGCATCATCCGCACGCAACTCGGCGCGAACGCGAACGTCATTGGCAACAACGCGAACGGCCCCGTCACCTTCATCAACCGCACCGGGGCACGCGTCGAAGGCAGTCTGTCGTTTGCCGGCGGTGACGACAAGCTTACGCTGGAAGCAGGATCGGTCATTACCGGCAGCTTTAACGGTGGCGGCGGGAACAATTCGCTCACACTCGGCGGTGTTCTGGGTTCATCCGATAGTCTGGCCGGCGATATCCGCAATTTTCAGACACTGACCAAGACGGGCCTGGGCATATGGACGCTGACGGGTGCCATCGGCGCGAACGGCGGCGGAGTGCCCCTGCAGGTGGTGGTGGATGAGGGGACGTTGGCGCTGACTGGCAACAATGCCAACTTCAACGGCGGCGTCACGGTGAACGCGGCGGGCGTGCTCGAAGCACGCGCGCAGAGCCTGCCGCCGTCGGTGGTCGACAATGGTCTGGTGCGCTTCACCCAGGATAGCGCCGGCACTTATGCAGGCCTGATCTCGGGTAGTGGCGCCGTCGACAAGACGCTGGGTGGCGACCTGACACTGAGCGGCACGAACACCTATGGCGGCGGTACGACGATCAATGCAGGCACGCTGTTCATCTCTGGCGACGCGAACCTCGGCGCGGCCTCTGGCGGCCTGACGTTGAACGGTGGCGCGCTGGGTTCCGTGGCGAATGTCACCACCTCGCGCGCAACGACAGTGACGACGGCCGGCGGCGGGCTCAATACGGCTGCTGGCACGACGCTGACGATGAATGGCGTGATTGGCGGCGCAGGGCAACTGGCCAAGACTGGCAGCGGCACTGCGGTGCTGGCCGGCACCAACAGCTATGCGGGCGGCACCAGTATCTTCGCCGGTGTGCTGCAGGCGGCCAGCGATGCCAATCTGGGGGCGACGAGCGGCGCGCTAACCTTCGACGGCGGCACGCTCGATACCACGGAGGACATGGCCACGGCCAGGGCAACGCTGATCATGGCCAACGGCGGCACACTGCAGACCGAGGCGGGAACGACGCTCAGCCACGACGGGACGATCTCGGGCTCCGGCACGCTGGCCAAGACGGGCGACGGCACCCTGGTCCTGTCGGGCAACAATACGCAGGCTGGCGGCACGGCGATCAATGGCGGCGTTGTGCAGATCGCCAGCGACGCCAATCTCGGCGATGCCGGCGCCGCAGTTTCCTTTGATGGTGGCACGCTGCGAGCCGCCAATGGCATGACCATCGCCCGCAGCGGCACGCTGAACGCGGGCGGCGGCACGATCGAGGTGGGCGGCGATCCATTCCAGAGCGCGAACGACGTCACTTTCAGCGGGGCAATCAGCGGCGCCGGCAGCCTCAACAAGATCGGGACTGGCACACTCGTCCTTAACGGGACCAACACCTACACCGGCGCGACCAACGTCACCGATGGTCAACTCAGCATCCATGGCGACCAGAGCGCGATGACCGGCGCGATCAACGTGTCTGGCGCGGGCACGCGCTTGATCGGCGATGGTGTCTACGGCGGCAGCGTGAATCTGTCGAACGGTGCCTCGTTCGGTCCCGCGTTTGCACCGAATACGCCGGCCAAGCTCACCATCAACGGCAATCTGAATATCGGCAGCGACGCGGTGCTGCTGTACAACATCGTCAATACGGCAGTCGGCGGCGCACTGAATGACCTGACCACCGTCAATGGCAACCTGACGCTCGATGGCCGCATCGACGTGCTGGACCAGGGACAGACGCTTGGGCCGGGTGTCTATCGCATCATCAACTACAGCGGCGCGCTGACCGACAATGGTCTCACCGTCGGCAACTACGTCGACGTCACCGATACGATGACGCGTGTGCTGACCGGGCTCAGCGTGCAGACGGCGGTGCCTGGGCAAATCAATCTGATCAACACCACTGGCCTGTCGCTGACCTATTGGGATGGCAACACTTCGCCCAACAACGGCGTCATCAACGGCGGCAACGGGGTTTGGCTGATCGATCCGTCAATCCGCTGGACTGATCCGGCGGGCGCGGTCAACGCACCGTGGTCGGACGAACACTTCGCCATCTTCATCGGTGCGCCGGGCACGGTGACGGTCGACGATACCGCAGGGCAGGTCAGCGCTTCCGGCATGCAGTTTGGCGTCGACGGCTATCGCCTGCAGGGCGCGGAGCTCGATCTCGTCGGCGGTAACTCCACCATTCGCGTCGGCGACGGTACGACGGCGGGCTCGGCCATGACGGCTACCATCAGCGCGCCGCTGGCCGGAGGCAGTCTGCTGCACAAGACCGACGCAGGCACCTTGGTCCTGTCCGGCGCCAACACCTACACCGGGGGCACCAGCGTCGAAGGTGGCGTGCTGAGGATTTCGTCGGACGCCAATCTGGGCGCAGCCGCCGGTGGCCTGACGCTCGACAGCGGCACGCTGAATACCACCGCCAGCATCACCACCGGCCGTGCAACTCAGTTGAACAGTGGCGGCGGAATCTTCGATACGGCAGCCGGCACGACCCTGACGCTGGCGAACGCGGTCACCGGAGCGGGCGCACTCACGCATATGGGCACGGGCAACCTGACTCTGCTGGATGACGCCGTCTACGAGGGCGGGACGACGAATGCCGCGGGCACGCTGCAACTGGGTAATGGCGGGACCGCCGGCAGCGTCGTGGGCGACATCGCCAACGACGCCGCGCTGCTTGTTAACCGATCGGATACCCTGGCGCTGTCCGGCATCATTTCGGGGGCCGGCACGCTGGAGCAGGCGGGCGCTGGCACAACAATACTGACTGCCGACAACACCTATGCCGGCTCCACGACCATCAGCGCTGGGACGCTGCAACTCGGTAACGGTGGCTTCAGCGGCAGCGTGGCGGGATCGATCGTCGACAACGCGGCGCTGGTGATCAACCATTCGAACGACATCACCGTGGGGAACCTCATTTCCGGTACCGGCTCGCTGCAGCACATGGGTACCGGCTCCACGTTCCTGACCGGCGACAACAGCTATATGGGCACCACCACTGTCACCGCCGGCAGGCTATTCATCAGGGGCGACCAGAGCGCTGCGACCGGCGATACCAATGTCTCCGGCGCGGGGACGCGCCTGAGCGGCGACGGCATCATCGGCGGCAACGTGAACCTGTCGAACGGCGCCTCGTTCGGCCCCGGCTCCACGACGAACACGCCGGCGCAACTGACGATCAACGGCAATCTCCAGATCAGTAGCGACGCGGTGTTGGTGTACAACATCATCGATACCACGGTGGGCGGCGCGCTCAACGACCTGACCATCGTGAATGGTGCCCTGACGCTCGACGGCCGCATCGACGTGATCGATCAGGGGCAGAACCTGGGGCCGGGTGTGTATCGCATCATCAACTACAGCGGCCCGCTGACCAACAACGGCCTTACCATCGGCAGCTATACCGACATCAACGATGCGCCCACCAGGCCGCTGGACAACTTCAGCGTGCAGACGGCGGTGCCCGGTCAGGTCAACCTGGTCAATACGAACGGCATGGCGCTCACCTACTGGGACGGAAGCGGCGTGCCCAACAGCAACACCATCGACGGTGGCAATGGCATCTGGCTGGCGAATCCATCGGACCCGTCGGCCAGATGGACGGATCTGACTGGCGCGGCCAACGCACCGTGGGCAAACGGTCAGGTCGCCATCTTCTCCGGCGCACCAGGGACTGTGACAGTCGATGACGCTGGTGGGGCAGTCGACGCTGCGGGCATGCAGTTCGGTACCGATGGTTATCTGTTGCAGGGGGGGGCAGGTCCTGCTCGTCGGTAGCGATCCCACCATCCGTGTCGGCGACGGCACGTCTGCCGGTGCTGCCATGACCGCCACCGTGAGCGCTCCACTGACGGGGAGCGGCGGCCTGCGCAAGACCGATGCCGGCACGCTGGTGCTGTCCGGAATCAACACCTACGCCGGCGACACGTCGATCGATGGCGGCACGCTGGCAGTCTCGTCTGAGACCAATCTGGGTGCCAGTACCAGCAGGTTGCGGCTCAATAGCGGTGGCGCGTTGCAGGCCACGGCGGACATGACCAGTTCGCGTGCGGTGATATTGGGCCCCGGCGGCGGCACCTTTGAGACCGAGACGGCGACCGGCGTGGCAACCACGCTCCAACTGGACGGGACGATTGCCAACGTTGGTTCGCTCACCAAGACGGGTACCGGCACGCTACTGCTGACCGCCAACAACCGCTATTTCGGCGGCACGACGATTAGTGCCGGCACGCTGCAACTCGGCAATGGCGGCACCACGGGCAGCGTGCCCGGGCCGATCGTCGACAATGGCGCGCTGGTGATCGACCGTTCGAATCAACTGGTCTTGTCTTCCGCTGTCTCGGGCTCTGGCACGCTGGAACAAAGAGGCGCCGGGACCACGATCCTGTCCGCCAACAATACCTATACCGGCGGTACGCTGATCAGCGGCGGCACCTTGCAGATCGGCAATGGCGGCACGACCGGTGACGTGGTTGGCGACATCGTCGACAACGGCGTCCTGGTCGTGAACCGGTCCGACACCAAATCGATCCAGGGAGTCATCTCCGGCTCCGGCCGCCTGGTCCAGGGCGGCACTGGTACGCTCGTCCTGGCGGCGGACAACAACTATGCGGGCGGCACTTCGATCGATGCTGGCACGCTGCAACTGGGTGATGGCGGCACCGCCGGCAGCGTCGTTGGCGACGTGCACAACAACAGCGTGCTCGCGTTCAACCGCTCGGACGAGGTCGCCATTGCCAGCGCGATCGACGGCAACGGATCGGTCCAGCAGATCGGCCCCGGCAAGACCATCCTCACCGGTGCCAATACCTACTTGGGCGGCACGACCGTGAGCGCTGGTTCGCTGCAGGTCGGCAACGGCGGTACCACTGGTCAGATCTTCGGCGACATACTCAACAATGGCACGGTCATTCTCGATCGCTCGGACGATCTGGTCTACACCGGCTCGATCTCCGGTACGGGCAATACGATCAAGAACGGGGCCGGCACCATGGTCGTGACCGGCACCGGTTCGTACACAGGCGGCACGACGATCAACGCGGGCGTGCTGCAATTGGGCAATGGCGGCACCAGCGGCAGTGTCATAGGCAACATCGTCGACAATGCCGCTTTGGTCGTGGACCGCTCCGACAGCCTGCTGCTGCATAACGCGATCTCGGGCAGCGGCCGGTTTGAGCAAGCCGGTACCGGCACCACCGTGCTGGAAGCCGACAACACCTATGGCGGCGGCACGACGATCAGCAATGGCACGCTGCAGATTGGCAACGGCGGCATCACTGGTTCGGTCATCGGGGATATCGTCGATGACGGCGTGCTGGTCTTCAATCGTGCCGATACGCTGACTCTCTCCGGGCTGGTCTCTGGCGGCGGAGAACTGGTGCAGGCGGGCCTCGGCACCCTCATCATGAGCAACACCAGCAACAGTTATTCGAGCGGCACTGCGATCGAGTCCGGTGTGCTGCAGATCTCTGCCGATGCGGCACTTGGCGCGGCTACCGGGGGCCTGCGCATGGGCGGAGGCACGCTGCGCACCACGGCGGACATCACCACTTCGCGAGCCACGGTGCTGGCCCAGGAGGGTGGTGTTTTCGATACGGTCGGCGGCACCGTGCTCACGCACACGGGCACGATCGACGGTGCGGGCGGGCTCACCAAGACCGGCGGCGGCACGCTGCTGCTGACCGCCACCAACGACTACGCAGGCGGCACCGAGGTTGGCGCAGGCACGCTGGCGGTGGATGCGGCGAGCGCGACATCGACCACCAATCTCGGCGGCGGGGATGTCGACATCGCCGCCGACGGCACGCTGGCGGCGAACACCGCCGGCGCGTTCAATTTCGACAATGCGCTGACGGGCACCGGGCTATTGACGGTATCCAACAGCAACGCAGCTTTTTCGTTTGGCGCAGCCGCCGCCGGCAGCGGTTTTGCCGGGACCGTGGCGCTGGCAAGCGACACCTTTGCGCTGACCGGGAACAACACCGCCGCGCTGACCAGCGCGACGCTTGCGGTGGGCAACGGCAGTGAGGTCACGGTTGGCCCGGGCGCCGGTATCGCCGAAACAGAGAACATTGGCGGCCTGCGCTTCGACGGCGGCAAGGTGATCTTCAACGCCCAGGTGCCGGCGGATGTGGTGTCGCCAGCGTTCATCGCCACCAGCGGCACGTTGGACATCTCCGGCACCGGTACGCTTCAGGTCGACGTGCCTGCCGGTTTCAACAATACGCAGCCCTTGCCCGATACTTCGTTGCCATTGCTTGCGCAGGACGATACGACGGCCATCAGCCGACTGGTCCAGGCGAACGGACCGGTGATCGGCACCGGCGGCGCGCTGACCCTGCTCGACCAGAACGGCAATCCGATCAGCAATGGAACGGTCGTCTCGATCGATCAGGGCGGCACCAGGGTGGCGCAAGCCAGCTATGACTTCAACCTCATCTCGTCTTCCAACGGCGTGACGCAGGACGGCCTGTACGTTGGCTACGGCCTGAAGGAAATCGAGCTGGATGGGACGATCACGTGCACGGCCAACAACACGGGGACATGCGGTGGCGCACCCAACGCATTGGTGCTCACGCCGGCCGCGGGGGCGACCGGGCTGGCGAGTGATCTGGGCGCCAAGGTGACCGGCAGCGGCGATCTGGTGATTGCGGCGGGGGCTGGCGCCTCTGTATCGCTGTCGAACCGCTCGAACGACTATACCGGCACGACCTACGCACTGACCGGCACGCTGCTCTTGCAGAACGACAATGCACTGGGCCGGACCTCCGACCTGAGAGTGGCCTCGGGCGCGGCAGTCGATACGAACGGCTATTCGCAGCACGTCGGCGCGGTCGACACGGTGGCCGGCGGCATGCTCACCCTCGCCAGCGGATCGACGCTGACCGTCACCGATGCGCAGCGTGCCGCGGGCACGACGCTCGGCGGCGGCATCGACAGCAATACGGTGTCCGGCGCGGGCTCTTTCGTGATCGACCCCAGCGTGGTCTACGTCAATGGCGACCAGCCCGGCTACACCGGCACGATTACGGTCACCGACGGTTCGCAACTGGTCGTGGATTCGGCGAGCGCGTACAACAACGCAGCCGGCATCGTTCTCGCCGGCGCGACGGACATCCTGACCTTTGGCTCGGCGACCGCCTACGACCCGACATGGACATTGATCCCGAATGGCAGCGCGACGACGGCCATCTCGGGCGCTGGCACCGTGCAGGTGTTCGACGGGGCGCGCGTCACGTTTGCTGGCGACAACAGCGGTTTCTCCGGCCGTTTCAGTATCGCCAGCGGTTCGGCGATGACCGTCTCGACGGGAGGCAACCTGGGTACGGCTGCCGTCGCCAATGCGGGCGAGTTCCACGTCGACACCGCGACCGACTGGCAGATCGACAATGCCGTCTCGGGCACCGGTACCTTCTACAAGGAAGGCCCGGGTCGCCTGACGGCAGGTGCCGGCCTGACCTACAGCGGCGACACGTTGGTCAATTCCGGAACCTTCGCGGCGGGCGCGGCCAATAGCTTCAGCCGCGATTCGGCGGTGACGGTGGCGCCCGGCGCAGCACTGGACGCCAATGGCCTCAATCAAACCGTCGCTGTCCTGAGCAATGCCGGCACTGTTAACGTGGCGAGCGCCAATGCCGATGCCACGCCGGGTGCGGTCCTGGCCGTCGTTGGCAATTACGTGGGTAACAATGGCACCGTGGTGCTGGGGACGCAGTGGGGCAACGATGGTGCTGCGCACGATCAACTCGCCATCGCCGGCAACGCCTCCGGCACGACTGCACTGCAGGTTCTGCATCGTGGCGGCAGCGGCGACCGGACCGACATAGGCATCGATCTGGTCAAGGTCGGTGGAAGCAGCACGACCGACGCCTTTGCGCTGTCACCTGCCTCCGACGGCTACCGGGCAGGCTCCGCGGGTGTCATCGCCGCAGGTCCGTACGACTACACGCTCAAGCAGGGCGGCAATGGGGGCAATGCCAACGATTGGTATCTGGTCTCTTCTCCCGCCGCGGTGGCTCCGGGCGAAGAAGCCCCGGGCGCGGCCCGCTACCGCCCGGAGGTCGGCTCCTACCTGGATAACCGTCTGCTCTCGATGCAATCGCAGTGGCACACGCTGCACGACCGCCAAGCGCAGGCCCCCGGCTTGGTCGGTGACACCTCGGGCAATGCCGACGCCAATAGCTGGGCACGGTTGCATGGCTCTTTCGGCAGCAGTCGCAAGACCGACAATTTCGACGACGACGACGACAGCTATCTGCTGCACCTGGGCAGCGACGTGGGACGCTGGAATGTGGGCCCGGACGGCAGCGTACGTGCCGGCGTGATGGGCATGCTCGTCCACAGTTCCGGCACGACCACTGCGCCGGACTTCGATGGACGAGCCAGCCAGTCGATCGACGGCGTCAACTTCGGTGCTTACGCGACCTGGTATGGCCGGCGGGACACGACGGTGGGGCCGTACGTGGACGTCTGGTTGCTGGGTGGGTCGTTCGACAACAAGGTCCGGGGCAGCGGCCTGCCGGAGGAGAAGTACCACGCCCAAGCGTATTCCGCGTCGCTGGAGGCTGGTTATGGCGTCCCGCTGCATGACGTTGGCAGCGGCCAGGAACGTACCCGGGTAATCATCCAGCCGCAGGCACAGGTGATCGGGTCGACATATCGGGCGGACAACCACATCGAGCGCAATGGTACGGTCGTCTCGGACCTGGATGACGATGGCGTGAGCATGCGGCTGGGCGTGCGGCTGTATGCCGAAATTTACCGGAACCAGCAGCGTGTCCGTCCGTTTGCGGAAGTGAATTGGTGGCACGGCAGCAACTCGCAGACGGTGGCCCTGGACGGCATCGCGGTGCGCGACGGACTGCCGACCGACATGGCCGAGTTCAAGCTCGGGGTGGAAGGTAACGTGACGCGCAGTCTGACTCTCTGGGGCAGTGCCGAGATGCAGCGCGGGAGTGGCTATTCCGGCAACAGCGTCAGTCTGGGGCTCAAGTACGCGTGGTGAAGCTTGTTCCGGATGACGCAGCATCGGCGCCGTTGTATCCCGCGATCGTTGCCTTGGGCCTCGGTCGCCATGCCGACGGCGTAGCGGCCCGGACCGCGCAGCGAAGAGAGGGGCCACGGGGCCGGCTGCGCGCGGCGCTTTTGCTGCGTGCGTTTGATATTTCGGAGGCCACCGTCCAATTGGCAATCCTGTCGTTACAGATCGCCTTGCGTTGCCTGTTCGTTTCTCATCTCGTCGCTCGGCATGAAGAGGGGCATCGGCGACCTGTCGGGCCTGCCGGCGCCGGACGACTTTCGGACGGTGTGTGCAACACCATCGATTCGGTGCGCTGACGGAAAAGATTTCACGTTCCCTGTAGAACTTACGCAATTCGCGAGGGCATTGGCGTCGCGTGGGGGCGCGAAGGCGGAGGGAGCGAAGCTTGCGCTCCTTGCCGCAGGAGGGGGCGATCATGGAATTGAGAGGATCGGTGGCGTTGGTAACGGGCGCAGGGTCAGGCATCGGGCGGGCGGCGGCGCTGCGGCTGGCGGCGGAAGGTGCGACCGTGGGCGTGCTGACGCATGCGTCCGACGAAGGCTTGGCGGTAGCACAGGAGATCGCGGAAAAAGGTGGGCGAGGTATTCCGATCACCGTCGACGTGAGCGACGTGGTGAAGCTGGGTGCCGCCATCGAGGGATTCGTGTCGCGGGCGGGGCGCATCGACATCGTGCTCGCCAATGCGGGCATCAACGGCGTGTGGGCGCCCATCGACGAGCTGCAGCCGGATGATTGGAGCCACACCGTGCACACCAATCTGTTCGGTACGTACTTGACCTTGCACTACGTCGTGCCGCATCTCAAGAAGGCGGGCGGTGGTTCGATCATCGTCGTCTCATCGATCAACGGCACGCGCGTATTCAGTAACACGGGCGCTACGGCATACGCATGCACCAAGGCCGGACAGATGGTGATGGTGCGCATGCTGGCGCTGGAACTGGCCAAGCATCGCATCCGCGTCAACGCCATCTGCCCGGGCGCGATCGACACCGAAATCGAGGACAACACGCGGCGCCGCAACGTGGAGCGCGAGAAGGAGCCCGCCGAATACCCGCGCGGCACTGTTCCCTTGACCGGCGGACAGCCGGGCTCGCCGGAGGATGTCGCGGAGCTGGTGCTGTTCCTCGCCTCCAAGCGTTCGGCGCACATCACGGGGACGCCCGTGTGGATCGATGGCGGCCAGTCGCAGTTGCAGGGCTGATGCGATGGCCGCGTACATCGTCGTGGCCGGTCGATGAGCCCGCCGCTTGCCTTCGGTCCCTTGCCGCCACGGCAGACGATTCATCTGTGCGTGGACATGCAGCGCATGTTCGCGACCGGCTCCGAATGGTGCGCACCGTGGTTCGAGCGCGTGCTGCCCAACGTCGTGCGCCTGGTACGTCACGCGCCGGAGGCTGCCATCTACACGCGCTTCATTCCGCCACGTACGACAAATGACGCGCTCGGCGCCTGGCAACGGTACTACCGTCACTGGCACCACATGACGCTCGCCGAGATCGACCCACGCCTGATCGAACTGGCCGCGCCGCTCGCCGAACTGGCAGTCGGCCACACGGTCATCGACAAGGCCGGATACTCGCCGTTTCACGATACTGGGCTACGCGCCGCGCTTGCGGCGCGTAATGCGCAGACGCTCGTCGTCACCGGCACCGAGACTGACGTCTGCGTCGCCGCCGCGGTCGCTGCGGCCGTTGACTGTGGCTTCCGTGTGATCGTCGCCGCCGACGCAGTGTGCAGTTCGAGCGACCAGACGCATGACGCGCAGATGAACCTGTACCGTCAGCGCTTCAGATTCCAGATAGAAGTGGCCGACGTGGCGGAGATCATCGCCGCGTGGTCGCCGTCGGGCACTTAGGTGTCCTCGTCGTTCTCGTCACGCCATCGCCACTGCGCGATCATCGGACGAGAGAGTCCGGGATGGGTATGTGATGTGCTGAGCAAGTGACGGCCAGCAACGCTGGCATTCATTCGAATTGAATCCATTTCCGGAGAAGACCATGCCTGCCAGACAGACTCTGAACGACCTGTTCATTCACGAACTTTCCGATATCTACAGCGCCGAAAAGCAACTGACGAAGGCGCTGCCGAAGATGGCGCGGGCCGCCAGCAATCCCGATCTTGTCGCCGCGTTCGAGAGCCACCTCACGGAGACACAGGGTCAGGTCGAGCGTATCGACCAGTTCGTCGAAGCAGCCGGCCTCAAGCTCAAGCGCGTCAAGTGCATGGCCATGGAGGGCCTGGTTGAGGAAGGCAAGGAGGTGATCGACGAAATAGAGAAGGGTGCGGTGCTTGATGCCGCACTCATCGGTGCCGCGCAGAAGGTGGAGCACTACGAAATCGCAAGCTACGGCACGATCCTGACTTTCGCCAAGCAGTTGGGGCTGACGCAGGCGCTCGAGCCGCTCAAGGCCACGATGGCGGAAGAGAAGGGCGCGGATGAGAAACTTTCGGCCCTCGCGCAGAAGATCAACGTCGAGGCAAAGAGCGCCAAATAGCGGCGTGCGCTTGCCGTGCGCCCCGTGTCGTCGGCAAGCGCTCGCGCGCAATTCCGTCTTCCAGCACTCGCGCGCGCGTTGTTAGACCCTGAGGGGGCGGCGTTGGCTGCGGTCCTCACCCGAAGTCTTACACGCGCATGGAGGAGCCTTGTTGGGTAAGTCGCAAAAGAGGGGCGAGGCCCTGATCTGCGTGTTGGCACCTGCAATGCGTCAATGTTCGCGCAATGAGCATGGCTACCATTGGCCCCACCCGAAATCCCATGGAGCCCAAAGTGAACTACGCGGACCTCACAAAGACCTACACGCTATTCTGCAAACGTCGCGCGGATCACTGGCGCACCATTCTTCAGGATTCTGCCCAGCAGATGGTCGATGAGTTCGAAGCCTCGCTGGATCTGCCTGCGTCCACGTGGCAGGACCGGAACCTGAAGACACACCGCTACGTTCAACTGGGTGAGGTCGAGGGCGGCGCATTCGTGCCCCGTCAGCCGCAACAACTCCTGGGCCACGATGACGTCCTGCGGTTTGCGATCCAGCTCACCCTCGAAAAGGGCCCGAACCTGCATCCGAAGCTTGATGTAAACGTTCCGGTCGAATTTCTCATCGATGACAATCGCATCCGCGTGACGATCGCCAATCAATCGACCATTCCGCTTTATGTGCAGAAAACCGCGGCGCCGGGCCGCTTTGCCGAAGCGGTAACCGCCGTCAAGGCGGCGGTGGAGCGGCACTTCTCCCGCACCTTCGACTGACCTGAAGACACATGGCCGGTCTCGGGCCCCGGATCCATGCCAAATGGATTCACTGAGACTCGGCCGGCCCGTACTTCCGCTGTCGTGACCATTTGGTCATGATCCACTTCTCTCCCGCCAGCACCGGCCTGCCAGCGTGCAGGCTCATCGGGTCGACGTGCCCCGCGGCGTTGGCGTACTGGAAATACACGGCGTTGCCCTTTCGCGGGTGAACGCTGATGCCCGCGTCGGGAAAGTGGGTCTCTCCGCCGGCGTCGACGTCATTCAGATAGACGATCAGCGTGCTGAAGCGCTGCCCGCCCCTTTCCATCAAAAGATGGCTGCCGGGGTTCTGCGGCGGGAAGTAATCGAAATGTGGGCGGTATTCATCGCCCATTCCATAACGCAGCACAGCAAAGCCTTCGCCGTTCTCCATCGGCCAGTTGAGCAGACGCGCGATGCGTCGTTCGAGCGTCGTCAGAAGCGGGACTTCATTGCGCCGGAAATTCATGCCTTCGCTCACTCGCAGATCACTGGGCAGCGAGCGGCCGGTGGCCGGATCGATCGTGGTCGAGGGCTTGAGCCGCGGGCGGGCCAGATCGATGACGGCTGCGCATTCCTCGCCCGACATCAGATCGTCAAAGGCAATGACAAAGGGCCGCTCGATGCGTACCGATACGCCGACGATGCGGTCGCCCGCGTCGATGCGGTTGCCCTGCGGGACCGGGCAGACGTCGTTGCGGTACCCCGCGCCGCCATCGTTGAACGGGTAGGGCGGCACGACCGCGCGTGCCGGTTCGGCAACGGCAGTCTGACGGCCGCCGGACGCTGCCTGCGCGACCAGGTAGCGCGCCGTAGCGGCATCGAAACCGAGATTCACCAGCGCCTTGATCAGCACATCGGGGGCCGTCTGCTTGCGTGTGTAATGGAGCAGCCAGCCAACCCAATTCTTGTCGATTTCAAGCATCGTTGCGTCGCTCCTTGCGAACGAAGTCGCCTTCCCGCACGCGAAATTCCGTGACACATCTCGTGCGCTTGCGGGTTTCGCGCGATGGTAGCGCATCGCATGCCTGCCGCATCGCCGCCCGACGCCCGGCGGCTACCTACTGCGGGGCCTGATTCTGAGAGAGAATCGCTCGGCGAGCAGCAACCCAACAGAGGCTGACGACATGAAGAACGTACAGGCAGGAGGTGCCGAATCCCCCTCGGCACTGATCGATGCGCGCATCAAAGAGCTGGGCGATTGGCGTGGTGACATGCTGGCGCACCTTCGCGCGCTGGTGAAAGCGGCCGATCCTGACGTGGTCGAAACCTGGAAATGGCGAGGCACGCCCGTCTGGGAGCATGCCGGCATCATCTGTACCGGCGAAACCTACAGGACTGCCGTCAAGATGACCTTCGCCAAGGGCGCGTCCTTGCCCGATCCGGCGGGCCTGTTCAATTCCAGCCTGGAAGGCAACACGCGCCGAGCCATCGATTTCCATGAGGGCGATAAGATCGACGAGGCGGCGCTGAAGGCCCTCATCCTCGCGGCCGTCGAACTCAATGCATCATCGGCGCGCAGGACGTCGACCAAGAAAACGGGTTGACAGGTCGCCTGGTGAGGCGGCCTTTGTCCTTTCACTGCGATCGCTATTCGACGACGGCAACTTCGACCCGGACGATTACTTCAGCGCTCCGGCCAGTTCATTGAGCGCGGGCGCGTCGCGGATGCCGTCGGCGACCATGCCGGCGATGGCTTCTGCGCCGGGCTGCTGAAAGTGGGTGGTATCCGGGTTGGCGAGTGTGCCGATGCTTTGCGTCGCGTAGTACGGATAGCGTGCATCCTTCGGATCGATGGCCAGCCAGTACTGCTTCCAGTCGCTGGCGTGCGCATTGGCGAAGGCCACGGTCCTGGCGTCGATATCGATGAGCGGCACATCGTTGGCGCGGGCGGTGTCGCGTACCGTCTGCGAATAATCGCCGATGAAGGCGAATCCCCCTGTGGCGTTCTGTTCAGTGATGTGGTTGGGTACGACAGGGCGCGTGTCGCCGCCTTCGAAGGCCGTCTTGCGGTCGGCGTTCCAGAAGCGCGTCGTCGGCGTCATGATGATCGGCGTGGCGCCTGCCATGCGCGCCAGCACGATGTACTTCTCCAGTGCAGTCTGGAATGACAGCTCCGGGCGATCGGCAGGGTATTGCCGATGGCCGCTGACGTCGTTCGGATAGGCGCACAGGTTGGTGACGTCCGCCGGGCCGCGTACCGGTTTGCGACTGTCGCAGTTTTCGTCGTTGTGCGCGTGGTGGATGATGACGTAGTCGCCGGGGCGCAGGAATCGCGCCATCTGCGCGTACCAACCGCTGTTGTAGAAGTCGCGCGCCGAGCGTCCCGCCCGTGCGCCATTGACGACCTTCACGCCGCTGTCCGGCTTGAACTGCTCCTGGAATACCTGCCCCCAGCCCATGCGCGGCATGCGTTCGCGCTCGTACGTCGCGGCCGTCGAGTCGCCCACCACCAGAACGCGCGTGCGCGCATTGCGAATGTCATCGAGTTCGCGCGCGGCGCGCGGGTAGTCCAGCGGCTCGTAGGCACCCGCGCCGAGCAGGCCAACGATGGGGCGGAAGCCGACGTCGGTCAGCACTGTGTAACTGGATTCGCCCGTGTTGTTGTCGTAGTTACGCGTGTGGTTGATGACCGCCAACACAGCGCTGACACCCTGTCCGTCGGCCCGCATCGGGCGCGTGACCGGGTCGAAGTCGGCCAGTTCGTGCACGCCGTTGGCGCCGAGCGCGGAGGAGAATCCCGCGCGCATCTGATCGAGCGCACGCTTGACAGCGGCCGGGTCGGCTGCCGGCGCCTTGCCACCGTCGACCATCTGCTGCGGGCCGATGTACTTGAGCGAGACGGCAATGTCCGACGCTACGCGATCGGTGAGCGGGTTGATGTTGGCGGTGTTGTCCGCGTCGGCCTTCAGCGTGGGCAGATATGCCGCCATGCAGCGCGCACGCGGACGGTCGTTGTGACGGCAGTTGGTGTTGTCGCCGGCTTCGATGGCCGAGAGCAGCAGCGGGGCGCGCAGGCCGTCCACATCGGCGGCAAAATTCCCGTCGCGGGCGGCGGTGACGCCGACGCGCTTGCCATCGGCATCGGCGATGGTGATGGCCGCGCCGGCAAACGGCGTTTCCGCTGCGACCACGCCTTCGACGCGGGTGGCGGCCTGACTGGTTGTGCCGCTCGACAGGGCGAGTGCGGCGGCGGTGGCCAGTACGAGGTGGCGGGCGGTGTGGCGCCGGGCAAGCGCGTTCATGCAAGTCTCCGAGGTGCGTGTCTGTGTGGGCGGTTCACTGTAGGCGCCGGCTGCGCGCGCGTCCTGACCGCGATTGCGATCCTGCCAGCCGCAGTAACGGCCGAACGGGCAGGGGTGGAGGCATGCGGGAGTTCCGGGGCTGACGCCGCTGCTGCAGCGCGGTAGGCTGACGGTATCAAAAGGGTTCGCGCGTATTCCGTGGTTTCCGATGGATGGGCGTATGCGCGGCCTCTCGTGCAAGGAGGTGTCGTCGATGTCGAGGATCTGGCCGTGAGCCGTGAATCATGATGGCGGAGAAAGATACCCCCCGTGGCACGGCGGCGACCGCCGCTGCGATTGCGCGTGTGCTCATCGATGGCTTCGATCGCCACTACCGGATTTTCGGTGAGACCACGCGAAGGGCCAAGGCGCGTTTCGAAGCCGCCGACTGGGTCGGGCAGTTGCACGCAGTGACCGCCCGCGTGCAGTTCTACGATGAGCGTGTGGAAGAAACGGTGCTGCGCCTGCGCCGCGAGTTCAACGCCGAGCAACTCGCCGACGCAACGTGGCAGCAGGCGAAGCTAGCCTTCATCGGTCACCTCATCAACCACAAGCAGCCCGAATTGGCCGAGACGTTCTTCAATTCGGTGTGCTGCAAGATCCTGCACCGGACGTATTTCCACAACGACTACATCTTCCAGCGGCCGGGCATGTCGACTGACTTCATCCAGTCATTCCCGCCGACCTGGTCGAGCTACTACCCGCAGCAGGAGGGCATGCGCGCGACGGTGCGGCGCATCGTGACCGATTTCGGCTGGGAGTTGCCTTTTGCGGATCTCGACCGCGACGTCGACTACGTCGTGCTCGCAGCGCGAGCGCACGTCGGCCGATGGCCCAAGCAGGACTTCAACCTGCAGATACAGGTGCTGTACTCGCCGTTCTACCGCAACAAGGCGAGCTACATCATCGGCAAGGTCATCAATGGATACCAGGAATATCCGTTTGCCATCGTCATCCGTAGCGATGACCGCGAGCTGTTCATCGACACGGTAATCATGGATGCGTGGCGCATATCGTTGCTGTTTTCGTTGTCGCGCGCGTATTTCATGGTCGACATGGAAGTGCCCTCGGCCTACGTGCGATTTCTCAAGTCGATCATGCCGCGCAAGCCCGAGAGCGAGATCTACACCATGCTGGGGCTGGGCAAGCAGGGCAAGACGATGTTCTACCGCGACCTCATCAGCCATCTTTCGCAGTCGAACGATCAATTCGTGGTGGCGCCGGGCATCCGTGGCATGGTGATGATGGTATTCACGCTGCCGTCGTTTCCGTACGTGTTCAAGGTCATCAAGGACCAGGGCGCGATCCAGAAGGACATGGACCCGGCCACGGTGAAGCGCAAGTACCTCATGGTGAAGCAGGTCGACCGGGTGGGGCGCATGGCCGACACGCTGGAGTTCTCCAATGTCGCGTTGCCGCGCCAACGCTTCGATGCCGGGCTGCTGCGCGAACTGCGCGAGGTGGCGGGCGACAGCGTGGAAGAAGACGGCCAGTCGGTCGTCATCCGTCATGTGTACATCGAGCGGCGGCTCATGCCGCTCAATCTCTTCCTGGACAGTGCGGACGACGCGCGGACCGACTACATCGTGCGCGAATACGGGCAAGCCATCCGCGAAATGGCGCAGGCCAACATCTTTCCCGGCGACATGCTCTGGAAGAACTTCGGCGTGACGCGTTACGGGCGCGTGGTGTTCTACGACTACGACGAAATCGAGTTCATGACCGATTGCCACTTCCGTTCGATCCCGCCGCCGCCCAACCCCGAGGCCGAAATGTCGGGCGAAGCGTGGTATCCGGTCGGGCGCAACGACATCTTTCCGGAAGAGTTCGGCGCCTTCCTGCTAGGGCGCGAGCCGGTGCGGCGGGCATTCATGACGCATCACGCCGACCTGTTGCAGGCGCCGTTCTGGCAGGCGACGCAACAGGCCCTGCGCGAGGGGCGCGTGGAGGATTTCTACCCCTACCCGCAGTCGCTGCGTTTCTGTCACATGTTTGGCCAGGACAAAATCCCGGAAGAGCCCGACTGGAGCCCGGTGTGGGCCGGCGCCCAGCCGGAGGACTGAGCCCGCGCGCCGCTGCGGTGTTCGCGCGGACGAAGGATTGGTCATAATCCAGGCTCGTTTCCTCGCCCCAGACCCCATTCGTGAACCGATCCCCTTCTACTGATGGCGATACGTCCCTGCTCGAACGCATCGCCGAAGCGTCTTCATGCGAAGACGCCTCATTGCTGGCAAGCCTCGTCGCGTGGCTGCGTCCCGCGCGTGGCGAGCGCATCGAGGCAGTCAACGCGCGCCTGGGTTCCGTGCTGCAGGTATTGCGCAGCCGCCCCGATCTGGCTGGCGGGTTGCGCGACTACGTCGCGATGCAGCTTGCGCAGCGTCGCCATCGTTTTCTGTACGCAGGCAGCGGCATTCTCGGCAACACGGGTTTTTTCACCGAGCTGCGTCACCGGCTGAGCGACCGGGTATTGCCACCTGCGCTCGATGCACGCTTTCTCGGCGACATGCTCGAAGAGGTCTTCACCGAGCCGAACGATTCCGACTGGTTGGCGCGCATCGACGATCACCTGTGGGATGAGCTGGTCGACGTGCTGGGTTTTGGCGGCCAGGGTGAAACCGATGCCGGCCGGAAACGGGCGGCGAACGAAATGCTCGATGCTGTGCGTATTCTTGCGTGCCGCCTGGCTGCACTCGGGCTGGAGCCCGACCTCGTTCGCTACCATGCGCCGCTGGCCCAGTACGAGTCGCCATTCCTGGCGTTGCAGCGCGAAATCGACGCATTGCTCGAGCCGATCCGAGGTGCCATCGTGGCGGGCGACTCCACAGCCTGGCCGGATCTGTCACATGCCAACGTGCTGGTCGAACAGTGCGTGGACGCGCTCGACCGCATCCGTCGCCAGTCACGCGAATCGGGCGCGGCCGTCAAACTGAGTTGGCACCTGACGCGTGCGCAGCAGATGATCGAGCGCGGCACCTTGTTGATGAGTCTGTTGCGGCCCGGCGAGGACGGCGCGCGGCGAGCGCGTGCACGCGACTTCTTCCTCGTGCTCGTGCGCAACGAGTGCCGCCGCAACAGCGTCGGCGACCTGGTCGGCGATCTGTTCCAGTTGCTGGCGCTGCAGGTGACCGAGCACGCCAGCAAGACGGGCGAGCACTACGTGACGCGCGACCGCGCAGGGTTCTGGCAGATGTTCCGTGCCGCTGCCGGCGCGGGATTCATCGTGGCGTTCATGGCACTGATCAAGGTCTTCATCGGCAACCTGCACCTGGCGCCGATCTGGGAGGCAGTGTGCTTCAGCCTCAATTACGGGCTGGGTTTCGTGTTCATCCACGTGCTGGGCTTTACCGTCGCGACGAAGCAACCCGCCATGACGGCTGCCACGCTCGCTGTGGCGCTCGATCCGCGGCAGGCTCAGGGGGGCCGCTCGCCCATGCAGGAACTGACCGAACTGATCGTGCAGGTGGTTCGATCGCAGTTCATTGCCATCGTTGGCAACGTCATCGTTGCAGTGGCGATATCGCTGCTGGTCGCTCTGGCGTGGACACATCTGTTCGGCACCCCGCCGGTGGGTACCGACAAGGCTCAACATCTGCTGCACGACCTGCACCCATGGCGCAGTCTGTCACTCATTCACGCCGGCATCGCCGGGTGTTGCCTGTTCCTGTCCGGGCTGATTTCCGGTTACTACGACAATAAAGCCATCTACAACCGCGTACCGGAGCGCCTGCTGCGCGTGCGCGGCTTGAAAACGCTGCTGGGCGAGGCCCGGCTGGCGAGGCTGGCCGATTACGTCGAGCACAATCTCGGCGCGCTGGCGGGGAATTTCCTCTTCGGCTGCATGTTGGGCAGCATGGGGACGATCGGCTTCTTGCTCGGTTTGCCGCTGGATATCCGCCACGTCACCTTCGCGGCGGCCAACTTTGCCTACGGGACGGATGCCATCGATTTTGCGATCGGTTGGCACGAAGCCCTGGTGCTGGGAGGCGGCGTGGTGCTCATTGCTGCAGTGAACCTTGCGGTGAGCTTCACGCTGGCGCTACGCGTGGCGCTCAAGTCGCGTGGAGTGCGCTTTGCCGAGCGCAAGCGCCTGCTGGGGATGTTGCTGGCCCGGTTCCGCGAGCGCCCGCGCGACTTCTTCTGGCCGCCGCGCGAACCGAAGGAACCGGTCGAGCAGTGACAAAAAAAGGGCGCCGCACCTTGCGGTGCGCGCGCCCTGGTTCCGTTGCCGGTGAGTCTTACTTGGCCAGCACGTTCTGCTTGGCCAGCTCCTCGCCGACCTTGGCGTTGAGCGTCTTCAGCTCGGCTTCGACGTTCGAATTGCAGTCGGCCAGGATGCGGTTGAAGCCGTCAGCCGTCGTCTGGCGAATCGGCTGCCAGTTCGGCACTTGCGGCACGTAACGCGCGCTCTTGCCGTAGAGGTCGGCAAACAGCGCCCAGCGCTCGTCGTTGTAGACCTTCTTGGTATCCACGTTCTTGTTGACCGACAGGCGCACCGCGGGGATGTTGGTGGTGCCCACCGCCATGCCGGTTTCCTGCGCTTCGGGCGAGATCATGTATTCCATGAACTGCTTGGCGTTGGCCTTGTTGCGGCTGGTCTTCATCATGAAGGCCGACGTGCCTTCGGCCAGCGTGGCCACACCCTTCGGGCCGGCCGGCGGTACGACCACTTCGATGGTGTCCTTGCCCGGGTCCTTGTCGAACAGGGCGATATGGTAGGGGCCGGAGAAGAACATGCCGGTCTGGCCGGAGCGGAAGGACGGGATGGCGTCGGCCGTGGTGGCGTTGATGGCGCCCGGTTGGGTGTACTTGTTGCAGATGAGCCCGCGCATGAAGCGCAGCGTTTCGGCTGCGGCCGGTTCATCCAGCGAAGGCTTGTAGCCGTCGCCCGACTTGCGGATGAAATCGCCGCCCGCCTGCCACAGGAACGAGCTCAGGAACCAGCTCGTGTAGCCGCGCGTCACCGAGCCCGGCAGGATGAAGCCATAAGTGTCGGCCTTGCCGTTGCCGTCCGGATCTTTCTCGGTGAAAGCCTTGGCGAGTGCTTCGAGGTCTTTCCACGTCTTGGGTTGCGGCAGGCCGAGCTTGGTGCGCCAATCCTTGCGGATGAACAGGGCGAACGATTGTGCCGAGGTCGGCACAGCGTAGTACTTGCCATTGAAGGCGCGCGCGCTTTCCCACGCCGCGTCGTAGAGGTCGGCGCCGCCCTTGATGCTCTTGCGGTCGATTTCGTCGACGATGCCCATCTGCACCAGATGGCCCATCAGCGCGGCATCGTCGAAGATCAGGTCGGGCAACTGGTTGCCGGTAGCGGCGCGTGCCAGACGTTGTTCAAAATCGGTGGTGGCGTTGAAGTACTCGACGGGAATGCCGGTCTTCTTCTCGAACGCGGCACCGATCTTTTCGTACACCACGCGCGAATCGTTACTGGCGCGAATCCACACCTGCAGGGGTTCTGCCGCCTGCGCCGTGGCGACGCAGCCCAGGGCGGCGACGCAGGTCGCCAGGAAGGTCTTGCTCAACATTGCTTCTGTCTCCTCGCTGTTTCTGCTTCCGCCTGCTGGCGGACGGTCTCATAGTAAAACGTTTGACATGCCTTTACATGCGGGTTTTCAGCAGTATTGGCATGTCGTCGATCAATCGAATAACTCTTCGGCGAGACGGGTCCGAGCGCCTTTTGCGCTACAGTCGCTGCTCCTTCACGGCAGGGAGCCCTTCATGGCTATCGAACGTAAACCGATCCGTCGCGGCGGCATACGCTCGGCGGGCTACGACCGCGGAGCACGCGTGCTGGAAGTGGAATTCGACAATGGTTCTGTGGTGCAGCACAGTGGCGTGGGCGACGAGATCGGGCGGCGATTCCTGGCGAGCGCGTCGCCGATGAGTTACTACAAGGACAACATCGAAGAGGAATTCACCATCCGGCGCATCAAGTGATGCGCCCCAAAAAAAGCAAAAAGGCCGCAGCGATGCGGCCTTTTCGTTGGTGCACGGTGCGTTCAGTGCTTGCCTGTGCTGCCGAATCCGCCTTCGCCGCGCTCGGAGGCCACGAATTCGTCGACCACGTTGAAGCCGACCTGCAGGACGGGGACGATGACCAGTTGCGCGATGCGTTCCATCGGTTGAACGACGAACGAGTCCTTGCCGCGATTCCAGGTGGAAATGAAGATCTGCCCCTGGTAGTCGGAATCGATCAGGCCAACCAGGTTGCCCAGTACGATGCCGTGCTTATGGCCCAGCCCGGAGCGCGGGAGGATCAGCGCGGCCATGGTGGGGTCGTCCAGGTGGATGGCGATGCCTGAAGGAATCAGGTGCGTGTCGCCTGGCCGGAAGGTGATCGGGTGCTCGATGCATGCACGCAGGTCGAGGCCGGCCGAGCCAGCACTGGCGTAGTGCGGCGGCGCCTCCTTCAGGCGCGGGTCAAGAATCTTGACGTCGATTTTCTTCATGGCTGTGTCGATTCGCTCTAAGTGATTGCGTTGAGATGCGGTGAATTCGTTCGGCCGTCAGTGCGGCGCGCGCGCGGGCAACATGCGTGCGAGGTGTTCCACGATGCCCTGCGCGACTTCGATCTTGCTGGCTGCCGGCAGCGGATGGCGCCCGGCGGCATCGTACAGGGTGACGCGATTGTCATCGCCGCCCATGCCGTCCTGCACCAGATTGCCCACGACCAGTTGCAGCTTTTTGGCGACGCGCTTGCCTTCGGCGTATTCGTCCAGCGCGCGGCTCTCCGCAGCAAAGCCCACGCAGAATGGCGGCGAGGGCAGGGCGGCGACGCCGGCGAGGATATCCGGATTGCGCGTGAGCGCCACTGACATTTCTGCGCCTGTCTTCTTGATCTTGTCGGTCGCGACCTCAACCGGACGATAATCCGCCACCGCCGCCACGCCAATGAAAATGTCATGGGCGGCCACGTGGTGCATGACGGCTTGATGCATCTGGCTGGCCGAATGCACGTCGATGCGCGACACGCCGTAGGGCGTATCAAGCGCCACCGGGCCGCTCACCAACAGCACCTCGGCGCCGGCGCGTGCGCACGCTTGCGCCAGGGCGTAACCCATCTTGCCGGAACTGATGTTGGTAATGCCGCGCACCGGATCGATGGCCTCGAACGTGGGGCCGGCCGTCATCAGCACACGGCGGCCCGCCAGCAGCTTGGGCGACAGAAAGGCGACCAGTCCTTCGAAGATGTCTTCGGGCTCCAGCATGCGGCCGTTGCCGACCTCGCCGCAGGCCTGGTCGCCAGCGTCCGGGCCGAGGAGGGCGATGCCGTCGTCACGAAGCAGGCGCACATTGCGCTGGGTGGCCGGGTTCTCCCACATCTGGCGGTTCATCGCCGGAGCGATCAATAGCGGACAGTCGCGCGCCAGACACAAGGTGCTGAGCAGGTCGTTGGCCATGCCGTGGGCCAGCTTCGACATGAAATCTGCGCTGGCTGGCGCAACCAGGACAGCATCCGCGCCGCGCGTCAGATCGATGTGCGCCATGTTGTTGTCCATGCGCGCGTCCCATGCGTCGGTCCACACGGGATTGCCCGACAGTGCCTGGAAGGTGACAGCCGTGACGAAGTGGGCGCCGCCCTCGGTCAATACCACGTGGACCTCCGCCCCCGCCTTGACCAGCAAGCGGACGAGTTCGGCCGTCTTGTAGGCCGCGATGCCGCCCGTCACGCCGACAACGATCTTCCGATTTGATAATGATGAAGTCATATCTTCCGTCCACCGGCACACAATGTGCGTCGATATTATCTCCCGGGGAGCGTGTGGTGGCGATCACTGACTGGCCTGTAGACGAGCGTCCGCGCGAACGTCTCTTGCGTTTGGGGGCTGCTCCGCTGTCCGATGCGGAGTTGCTGGCCATCTTCTTGCGTGTCGGCACGCGCGGCCAGACTGCCGTCGACCTCGCGCGCGTGCTGCTGTCCCACTTCGGCAGCCTGGAGCGGCTGTTCGATGCGGACGTCGAAGAGTTTTCCCGCCTGCCCGGCATGGGCCCGGCCAAATATGTACAGTTACAGGCGATCATCGAAATGTCGCGGCGAGCGCTGGGCGAAGGCTTGCGCACGCGCGATGCGCTGTCCTCGCCCGGTGCTGTGCGCGACTGGCTGCGCCTGCGGCTGGCCGCACTGCCGCATGAGGTCTTCATGGTGCTCATGCTCGACTCGCAGAATCGTCTGATCGAGGCTGTCGAACTGTTTCGGGGGACGCTCACGCAAACCAGCGTCTATCCGCGTGAGGTGGTCAAGCTGGCGCTGTCGCACAATGCTGCCGGGGTGATCCTGGCGCACAACCATCCTTCCGGCAGCGTGGAGCCCAGTTCGTCGGACGAAGCGCTGACGCGGGCGCTGGTGTCCGCTCTGGCGCTGGTCGACGTGCGGGTGCTCGATCACTTCATCGTGGCGGGCAAGGCGAAACCCTTGTCATTTGCCGAGCGAGGATTGTTGTAAAGCGTGGCGACATCATGGCGGGACGTGCTATTCTCGCCGACCCGAAAGCGGCCTGCGGCAAGGGTTTGGGCGTGTTTTGCGCGCGCCTTGCCTTGTGCCTGCAAAAGTGTATATAATCGCCGGCTTTCCGGAACCAATCCTCGGAGCGAGAACATGTCTCGAGTATGCCAAGTTACGGGCAAGGGCCCGATGGTGGGGAACAACGTTTCCCACGCCAACAACAAGACCAAGCGTCGTTTCCTGCCGAACCTCCAGCAACGCCGTTTCTGGCTGGAGTCTGAAAAGCGCTTCGTGCACCTGCGCGTGTCCAACGCCGGTCTGCGCACGATCGACAAGAAGGGTATCGAAGTCGTTCTGGCCGAGCTGCGCGCTCGCGGCGAGAAGGTCTAACAGCTGAATTTAACTCAGCCAGGCGCTGTGCCTCGCTGATCAGGAGATTGCAATGGCAAAAGGCGGCCGTGAAAAGATCAAGCTGGAGTCCACCGCGGGCACCGGCCATTTCTACACCACCAACAAGAACAAGCGCACCACCCCGGAAAAGCTTGAGTTCATGAAGTACGACCCCGTCGCTCGCAAGCACGTGGCGTACAAGGAAACCAAGCTCAAGTAATACCTCTCCGGTATGGCACGGGTGCGAACCCCTGCCAGCGAACGGTTGGTTCCGCGCGCAAGAAAAAACCCGCTCATGGCGGGTTTTTTCGTTTCTGGCGGCCGTTGCTGCCTTTCTGGCCCGGCGTCGATGGGGCAGGCTCGCCGCGGAAGACGTATACTGTCTGGTTTCCGCGATCCCCCTCCAGAGAAGTGTTGGCACCATGACGCATCCGAGTACAGAGAACCTCAACGTTGTCTCCTTCGATCACATGCCGTCGCCGGCCGAGATCAAGGCAGGACTGCCGTTGTCCGATGCAGCCGCCCAGACCGTCCTCAACGGCCGCCGCACCATTACCCGCATCCTTGACCGGCTCGATCCGCGCCCCGTGGTGATCGTCGGGCCGTGCTCGATCCACGATCCCGTCGCCGGCCTCGATTACGCGCGCCGCCTGCGCGAGTTGGCCGACGAGTTGTCCGATACGCTGTACATCGTCATGCGGGTCTATTTCGAAAAGCCGCGCACCTCTACGGGCTGGAAGGGTTTCATCAACGATCCGTACATGGATGACTCTTTCCGCATCGACGAAGGCATGCAGCGCGGCCGTCGCTTCCTGCTGGATGTGGCCGAAATGGGGCTGCCGGCTGCGACCGAGGCGTTGGACCCGATCGCGCCGCAATACTACGGCGACCTTGTGAGCTGGACCGCCATCGGCGCCCGCACGGCCGAATCGCAGACGCACCGCGAAATGGCCTCAGGCCTGTCGACGCCGGTGGGCTTCAAGAACGGCACCGATGGCTCGCTCGAAGCCGCCGTCAACGGGGTGCTGTCGGCATCGCACCCGCATAGCTTCCTTGGACTGAGTGAGCAGGGCGAATCGGCCATCATCCGCACGCGCGGCAACAAGTATGGCCATCTTGTGCTGCGTGGCGGGGGCGGTCGCCCGAACTACGACACGGTGTCGATTTCGCTGGCCGAACAGGCGCTGGCCAAGGCCAAGCTGCCGCAGAACATCTTCGTGGATTGCTCGCACGGCAATTCCTGGAAGAAGCCAGAACTCCAGCCGCTCGTCATGCGCGACGTGGTGGGGCAGATTCGCGACGGCAATCGTTCTATCGTCGGCGTGATGATCGAGAGCTTCATCGAAGCCGGCAACCAGAGCATTCCGGAAGACCTGTCGCAACTGCGCTATGGCTGTTCGGTGACCGATGCCTGCATCAGTTGGGACACCACGGCCGCAATGCTGCGCGACTCGGCGCGCATTCTGAGCGACGTCGTTCTGCAGCGGGCAGCGGCCTGATTTTGCGGCGCGCCGCATGCGTGGTGCGCCGCCTTCACTGAAAGATCTACATGCACCTGATCCAGCCTTTCGCCGGCCTGCGTCCGGCAGCCGGCCGCGCCGCCGAAATCGTTGCGCCTCCGTACGACGTGCTCTCCAGCGACGAAGCCCGTGTGCGCGCCAATGGCAAGCCGTGGAGCTTCCTGCACATTTCCAAGCCCGAAATCGATCTGCCGGCGGGTACCGACCTGTATTCGGCCGAAGTCTATGCCAAGGCGGCCGAAAACCTCGCGCGCATGCGCGAAGCCGGCGTGCTGGTGCAGGACGCCTCGCCCCTGTACTACGCCTACCGCATCATCATGGGCGAGCACGTGCAGACCGGCCTGGTCGCGGCGGCTTCCGTGGCTGACTACGACAAGAACCGCATCCGCCGCCACGAACTGACCCGTCCGGACAAAGAAGACGACCGCGTACGCCAGATCGAGGCGCTCAACGCCCAGACCGGCCCGGTGCTCCTGGCCTATCCGCCCGCACCGGACGTCGACCGCATCCTGGCGCAGGCCAGTCAGGGCGAGCCGCTTGCGGATGCTGTTGCCGACGACGGTGTGCGCCACACGGTCTGGGCGATTACCGATGCGGCCGCCATCGCCGCATTGACGGCCGCCTTCGACGCGCTGCCGGCGCTGTACATCGCCGACGGACACCATCGTTCGGCAGCCGCTTCGCGCGTGTGCGCGTCTCGCCGTGCCGCCAATCCAGCGCACACGGGCAATGAGTCCTACAACTACTTCCTGTCGGTGATCTTTCCTGAGCATCAGCTCAAGATTCTCGACTACAACCGCGTGGTGACTGACCTGAACGGCCTGTCGGAAGACGCCTTCCTTGCCAGTCTGGCAACGGCGTTCACCGTCGAGCCGAGCACCAGCCCGGTCAAGCCGGCGCGCCATGGCGAGTTCGGCATGTTCCTGACCGGCAAGTGGTATCGCTTGGCGATCAAGCCGGGCCTGGTGCCGCAGGATCCGGTGGCTCGACTGGACGTGAGTCTGCTGTCGGACCACTTGCTGACGCCGATCCTCGGCATCGCCGACCTGCGTCGCGACAAACGCATCGATTTCGTCGGCGGCATCCGCGGCCTGCCCGAACTGGAAAAGCGCGTGAACAGCGGCGAGATGAAGGTTGCCTTCAGCATGTATCCGACCACGCTGGCCGACCTGATGGCCGTGGCCGACGCCGATCAGATCATGCCGCCGAAGTCGACCTGGTTCGAACCGAAACTGGCCGACGGCCTGCTATCGCACGTAATAGGCTGAATCCCGTGCGCCCGCCCCGGCCGGGGCGGGCTTCCTGGCGCCGGAGAGGGTGCCGCATGCTGCGCCTTTGCCGGAGGCTGTTGTGAGCGCGACGACCGCATTCATTACTCACCCGGATTGCTGGCTGCACACCATGGGCGACATGCACCCCGAGTCGCCCGACCGGCTATCCGCCATCGCCGATCAGATGATCGCTTCGGGGCTTGGCGCGCTCGTCGAACAGTTCGACGCGCCCTCTGCGACCGATCAACAGCTCGCGCTCGCACACTCCCCGCTCTACGTTGCGCAACTCAGCGAGCTCGCGCCCGAGCGCGGCATCGTCCATCTCGATCCCGATACAGCCATGTGCCGCGATACCCTGCGTGCCGCGCGGCGCGCGGCCGGGGCGGGGATCATGGCGACCGATCTCGTGCTGGACGGTTCGGCCCGCAATGCCTTCTGCGCCGTACGCCCGCCCGGCCACCATGCTGAATCCATGCGGGCGATGGGCTTCTGCTTCTTCAACAATCTCGCCGTCGCCGCGCGCCATGCGCTGGATGAGCGCGGTCTGTCGCGCATCGCGGTCGTCGATTTCGACGTGCATCACGGCAACGGCACCGAGCAGATATTCGCCGCCGATCCGCGCGTGCTGATGGTCGGTTTCTTCCAGTCGCCGTTGTATCCCTACTGCGGCACCGAGCCGGCCGGCCCCAACATGCTCAATACGCCGCTGCCCGCCGCGACCAGCGGCAAGGTCGTGCGCGAACTGCTGGAAAGCACCTGGTTGCCGGCGTTGGCGGCCCATGCTCCCGAAATGCTGTTCATTTCGGCGGGCTTCGATGCTCACCGCGAGGACGACATGGCCTCCATGGCGCTGGTGGAGTCGGACTACGCGTGGATGACCGAGCGGCTGTGCGAATTCGCCGACCGATACTGCGAGGGGCGCATCGTGTCGTTGCTGGAAGGCGGTTACGACCTGTCGGCATTGGGGCGCAGCGTGGCCGCCCATGTCCGCGCCCTGATCGGCTGACGGGCGCCAAAGTCTTGTAACGATTTGTGCGCGCTCCCTTTGTGGCTGGACGTGTCGCCCGACGGGCTTCAGGTACAATCGCGTGATTAACCTCAGCGCTCACTAGCACATGATTACGGGTTCCCTTGTCGCGCTCATCACACCGATGACGCCGGATGGCCAACTGGATTTCTCCCGCCTCAGAGAGCTCATCGATTTCCACGTCAGCGAAGGTTCGGACGGTCTGGTGATCGTCGGCACCACCGGCGAATCCCCGACGGTCAGTGTCGAGGAACACTGCGAACTGATCCGCGCTTCGGTCGAACACGCTGCCGGTCGCCTGCCGATCATCGCGGGCGCCGGTGCCAATTCGACGCGGGAAGCCATCGAGCTGACGCGCTTTGCCAAGAAAGTCGGCGCCGATGCCGTGCTGTCGGTGGTGCCGTACTACAACCGCCCGACGCAGGAAGGCCTGTACCAGCACTTCCGCTCCATCGCCGAAGGCGAAAACATCCCCGTCATCCTGTACAACGTGCCGGGCCGTACCGTGGCCGATCTGGCCAACGATACGACCCTGCGCCTGGCGCAGATCGACAACATCGTCGGCATCAAGGACGCCACTGGCAACATCGAGCGCATCACCGACCTGGCGCGTCGCGCACCGGCCGACTTTGGGCTCTACAGCGGCGACGACATGACCAGCCTGGCATTCATGCTGCTGGGGGGACATGGCGTGATCTCGGTCACCGCCAACGTCGCACCGCGCCTGATGCGCGACCTGTGCGCCGCCGCCCGCGAGGGGAACCTCGCACGCGCTCGGGAGATCAACAACCAGCTCTATCTCCTGAATCGCGACCTGTTCTGCGAAGCCAACCCGATCCCGGTCAAGTGGGCCGCCCAGCAAATGGGGCTGTGCCAACCGGGCATCCGTCTGCCACTCACGGAACTGTCCACGCAGTTCCACGAGAAAGTCCGCGCCGCGCTCCAAGCCGCCGGCTGCCTGAAGTGAAAGGGAAGTGATGATGAACCGGAGTACAGCGGGTGCAGCCGCTCTGTCCGTGCTGGCTGCATTGACGCTCAGCGCCTGCGGTGGCAGTGCCAATACCAAGCCCAACAGCGTCGACTACAAGAGCGGCGCGCCGGCCAACCGCAATACGCTTGAAGTCCCGCCCGACCTGATCGCGCCGACGCGCGACGATCGTTTCGCCATCCCCGACGCGAGCAATGCCCAGCGCGGCTCGGCGTCGCTGGCGACCTACACCGCCGGCCAGGCGGCTTCCCCCGTGGAGTCCGCCAAGCTGCAGCCGCTGCAGTCCGACACCATGCACGTCGAACGCCAGGGCGACGAACGGTGGCTGGTCATCAAGGGTACGCAGGCGGGGATCTGGCCGCAGTTGCGCGCCTTCTGGGAAGACAACGGCTTTACGCTGACCACCGACAGCCCGCAGACGGGCGTGATGGAAACCGACTGGCTCGAAAACCGCGCCAAGCTGCCGCAGGACTGGCTGCGCCGCAATTTCGGCTCGATCATCTCGCCGGTGTCCGATACGGGCATGCGCGACAAATTCCGTACGCGCGTCGAGCCGGGCAGGGAAGCCGGCACGATCGACGTGATCATCACCCATCGCGGTATCCAACAGGTCTGCTCGGATGACCGCTGCATGTTCCTGCAATGGCAGCCGCGCCGTCCCGATCCGGGCCTGGAAGACGAGATGGTGCGTCTCTTCATGGTCAAGCTCGCCGGTGGCGACGAGAAGAAGGTCGAGCAGATCGCCAACCAGCCCAGCTCGCAGCCGGCACGCGCTGCGCTGACGGGTACGGGCAGCGAAATGCAACTGGCCGTCGATGGCGAGATCGATCGCGTGTGGCGCCAGCTTGGCTCCGCGCTGGATCGCGTCGGCCTGGTGGTGGAAGACCGCGACCGTGCGAAGAACACCTACTTCGTGCGCTACGTGTCGGCCGAAGACCTCAAGCAGAAGGATTCGGGCAACTGGTTTACGTCGATGTTCTCCAGCAAGCCGACGCCGGGTACCAACCAGTACCGCATCGTGGCATCGCCCTCCGGCAACAAGACGCTGGTGCGCGTGCAGGACAAGGACGGTGCCGCCGTCTCTTCCGAATCGGCCCGCCAGATCCTGACGCTCTTGTTCAACGAGCTGAAGTGATCCGCTTCGCGTCCCTTGGCAGTGGCAGTCGGGGCAACGCCCTGGTTGTCGAAGCCGGGGGCACGCGAGTCCTCCTCGATTGCGGATTCGGGCTGCGCGAGACCATCGCGCGGCTCGGCCGCCTCGGCCTGATCGCCGAGGGTCTCGACGCCATCCTCGTCACGCACGAGCACGGCGACCACGTCGGCGGCGTCGCCCGTCTGGCGGCACGCTTCAACATCCCCGTCTATCTCACGAACGGCACGCGCAGTGCGTGCGCGGCATTGCACGCAGAGCGGCGCGTGCACCTCATCGAAGGCGGGCGCGAGTTCGCCATTGGCGACCTCCATGTCGCACCCTACGCCGTGCCGCACGATGCGCGCGAACCGGTCCAGTACGTCTTCTCGGATGGTGCAGTCAGTCTTGGTGTGCTGACCGATGCCGGCCACGCCACCGAAGCCATGATGGCTCGACTGTCGGGGCTCGAGGCATTGGTGCTCGAATGCAACCATGACGTGGACATGCTGCGCGACGGCCCGTACCCGCGGTTTCTCAAGGCCCGCGTGGGCGGCGATCGCGGCCATCTCGCCAATGCGCAGGCCGCGCAGATTCTGCAGGGCATCGACAGGTCGCGCCTGCGGCACATTGTCGCCGCCCATCTTTCCGAAAAGAACAACACGCCGCGCCACGCGCGTACCGCGCTGGCCGATGCACTCGGCTGCCACGGCGACTGGGTATGCATCGCCGGACAGGAAGACGGCTTCGCCTGGCGGCAGATATGAACGCGCCGACAGAAGCCGCGGCCTGCTATCACTGCGGCCTTCCCGTGCCCGTCGGCGTTCGCCTGCAAGTGCGGGTGGACGGTGAAGCGCGCGCCATGTGTTGCCCGGGTTGTCAGGCGGTGGCGCAGGCCATCGTCGACAACGGCCTCGAAGACTACTACCGCCATCGCGACGCGCTGCCGGAATCGCCCCGCGATGCGGCCGCGCTCGTCCCTTCGGAGCTCGAACTCTTCGACATGCCCGCCTTCCAGGAAGGCTTCGTGCGCCTTGCCGGCGAACATGAGCGCGAGGCCGACCTGATCCTGGAAGGCATCACCTGCGCTGCCTGCATCTGGCTCAACGAGCGACATCTGGGGCAACTCAAGGGTGTCACCGCCGTACAGGTGAACTACACCACCCGGCGTGCGCGTGTGCGTTGGGACGAGCAACGCATCCGCCTCTCTGACATTCTCGCCGGCGTGGCCGAACTGGGTTATCGCGCCCATCCGTTCGACCCGCAGCGTTCCGAGGAAGTCGCCCAGCGCGAGCGTCGCTCAGCCCTGTGGCGCCTGTTCGTCGCAGGCTTCGGCATGATGCAGGTGATGATGTATGCGTATCCGGCCTACATCGCGCGCGCTGGCGACATGACGCCCACGGTGATCGGCATCATGCGCTGGGCGAGCCTGATCCTGACCTTGCCCGTCGTCCTCTATTCGGCAGCGCCGTTCTTCCGACGTGCCTGGCGCGACCTGTCGATGCGCAGGCTCGGCATGGACGTTCCCGTGGCGCTGGGCATCGGCAGTGCATTCCTGGCGAGCATGTGGGCGACCCTGTCCGGCGCCGGCGAGGTTTACTTCGATTCGGTCACGATGTTCGTGTTCTTCCTGCTGGCCGGACGCTACCTCGAAATGCTCGCCCGCCAGCGCGCATCGCGCGGCGTTGAAGCGGTGACGCGGCTGATTCCCGCGTATGCGCGCCGGATCGAAGCCGGTGTCGATGAACGCGTGCCCATTGCGTCGCTGGCCGAAGGCGATCTGCTGCGGGTCTTGCCGGGCGAAGTGATCGTCGCCGATGGCGTGGTGACCGATGGCCGCAGCGAAGTCGACGAATCCTGGCTGACCGGCGAGAGCCGACCCGTCACCAAGGCCGTGAATGACGAAGTCTTTGCTGGCAGCATCAACGCGGCCAGCCCGCTCGTATTCCGTGCCCGGCACGTTGCCGACGCGACGCGTTTTTCGGCACTGCGGCGTTTGATGGAGCGCGCTGCAAGCGAGCGGCCGCGCATTGTCGAGCAGGCCGATCGCGTGGCCGGGCGCTTCGTCGCAGTGCTTCTGCTGCTGGCAGTCGCAACGGGCCTCTATTGGTGGCAGGTCGATCCCGCGCATGCGTTCTGGATTTTCGTATCGGTGCTGGTCGTCAGTTGCCCGTGCGCGCTGTCCCTGGCCACGCCCGCCGCGATGACCGTAGCGACGGACGCATTCGGCCGGCTGGGGTTGCTTGTGACGCGTGCGCATGCGATCGAGACACTGGCGCGCGCGGACTGGTTCGTGTTCGACAAGACCGGCACGCTGACCGAAGGGCGCATCCGTCTGCGCGAAGTGCGTACCGCGCCCGGCATCGAGCGCGCAGATGCGCTGGCGGTCGCCGCAGCGCTGGAACGCCAATCCGAGCACGCCATTGCACAGGCCATCGTCGCGGCGGATACGGCAACACGGCCGGCGACGGACGTCCGCGTCACTGCCGGGCAGGGAGTGGAAGGGCGCGTCGATGGCTTGGCGTGCGCCATCGGACGCCATGCTTTCGTCGCCGCACGGGCGACCGCGCCGATCCCTGAGTCCTTGCGCGCGGACGCGGCGAGCGAAGTCATGCTCGTGCGCGACGGCCAATGGCTGGCGTCGTTCATCATCGACGACGCATTGCGTGGCGATGCGCTCGAGATGATCCGCGGATTGCGCGCCCAAGGGTGTGGTGTGAGCCTTTTCAGCGGCGATGCGAAAGGCCCTGTGCACGGGGTAGCGGACGCTCTCGGCATTGAAGATGCTCGTGCCGGCATGACGCCCGAAGCCAAGCACGCCGCCCTGCGCGCCTTGCAGGAGCAGGGCCATACCATCGCGATGGTCGGCGATGGCATCAACGACGCACCGGTGCTGGCGGGCGCGCACGTGTCGATTGCCATGGGCGGCGGAACCGAACTGGCGCGTAATCAGGCCGACATCCTGCTGCTCAACGACGCCTTGTCGCGCATCCTCGATGGCCGCCGCCTTGCCCGCCGCACGCTCGGCATCGTTCGCCAGAACCTGGGCTGGGCGTTTGCCTATAACACCCTGTCGGTCCCTGCCGCCATGCTCGGCTGGGTCACCCCGTGGATGGCGGGCATCGGCATGGGCGCGAGCTCATTGTTGGTGGTGCTGAATGCGTTGCGAATTGCCCGGCGCAGGAATATCCCGCGAAAGGCGGGCGATCTCTTGGTCTAGTATCGGAAAGGCCTGAATCGCAAATCAGGCGATAGGCGGGCAAATCTGCCTCTGTCGTCTGGTTCTTCTCGGATATTGGCCGTGCGCAAACCGGTTTGCCGCCGTTCTGTCGGAATAACCGGCTCCCCTCTGGAGATCTCCATGTCCGACATCATCGCCAAGATCGCGGATGAGTACGACGAAGTCCCGTACCTGTCTTCCGCGTTTCCCTCGTCCTGCCCCGAGCACCTGCAGGGACTCGGTCATCTGTTCAATGTGCCGGGGCCGGATGTCGAACGTGCCCGTGTACTGGAGCTCGGCTGCTCGATGGGCGGCAATATCATCCCGTTTGCCGCGCGCTGGCCGCAGGCGAAGGTGGTCGGGCTCGACCTGTCGCCCACGCAGATCGCCAGCGGGCAGCGCATCGTCGAAGCAATGGGCCTGACGAACATCGAACTGCGCCAGATGAACCTGATGGACGTGAGGCCGGCACTGGGCCAGTTCGACTACATCATCTGTCATGGCGTCTACAGTTGGGTGCCTGCCGACGTGCAGGACACCATCCTGCGCGTCTGCTCAGAAAACCTCGCGCCCGAGGGGCTCGCGTACGTGAGCTACAACACCTACCCCGGCTGGAAGGGCAAGGAAATCCTGCGCGACGCGATGATGCTGCGCGGCGGCCACCGGGCCACGGCCAGCGAGCGTCTGGCGTATGCCCGCGGCATGATCGACTTCCTGGAAAAATGGGCCAAGCCCGGGTCGATGCTGGCGACCGCCCTGGCCGGACATGCCGAAACGATCCGCAATGGCTCGCCGCACTATCTGCTGCACGAATATCTCGAAGCCTGCAATGCGCCGTGCTACTTCAAGGACTTCATCGCCGCTGCGGGTAAGCATGGTCTGGGCTACGTCGCGGAATCCAATGCGGCACGCATGGTGGTGTCGCACCACGGCGCAGAGGTGGAACGCGCATTGCTGTCAGAACTCAAGGACCAGATCGACATCGAGCAGTATCTCGACTTCATCCAGGACTCGGCGTTCCGCACCACGATCCTGGCGCACAAGGCGCACATGGAGAAGGTCGCCTATGCTGTTCCGGCAGCAGGGTTCCGTGGTTGCCACGTTGCCGCCGGCCGCAGTCCCGGCAAGCCCAACGGCGGCGAGCCTGGCATCAGCGTTCACAATCTCATCGTGAATCGCATTCTGGCCGCCTGGCCATCCACGGTGCCGGTCGACGAATTGATCGACGCCAGCAAACGCGAGTTTGCCGCCCATGATCCAGCGGAAATCGAAAGCATGGTGCTGCAATCGTTGCGCATGGTGTTCCTGCACGGCGCGCTGCGCGTACGCCGCCATCCGGTCGTGGTCGGTGCCAATGAAGCGACGCATCCGCGGGTTGTTGCCGGCATGGCGGAACTCGTGGCGATCTCGGGCGGTGGGCTGCCGCAGGTGCAGCTATTCAACGCCTGGCACGAGGCTGTATCGCTGGATGTCGTATCGCAGCGCCTCATTCCGCGCTTGGATGGCACGCGCGATCGTGCCGAGCTGTGCGCCGCAATGGTCGAGGACGCAGCCAAGGGGGTGTTGCGCTTCACGCGCGACGGGGTGCAAGTGACGGACGCGGTCGAGATCGAACATTGCGTGCAGGAGCATGTCGGCAACAGTCTGCGCAATCTGCGCAAGCTGGCGATCCTGGCATGAAGTGACGCGCAGCCGACGGGGCGGCGGAGCCGCCTTGTTCGGCGTACTGAGAGTTTGCACCGCGTCACGCGCAGAAAGCGGGGCGGGTGCTTGATGCGATATAATCGCCGGTTTGCCGCGATCTGCAGTCCATTTGGGCTGCGGACCTTGAATTTTGGTGCCGAGGAAGGGACTCGAACCCTTACACCTTGCGGCGGCGGATTTTGAATCCGCTGCGTCTACCGATTCCGCCACCTCGGCTTGAGGAGCGCGGATTATGATTCAAGCGGCGCCGGCCAGCAAGTTTCACGATCAAATACGACCCGTGTCCGACCCAAGTACTGCTCTCACCCTCGACGATTTCGACTACGAACTTCCTCCTGAACTCATCGCACAGGCGCCATTGGCCGACCGTTCCGGCAGCCGGTTGCTTGAAGTGAAGGGCGATTCGCTCGTTGACCGCAATTTCCGTGATCTGCCAGGTCTGCTGCGCGATGGCGATCTGCTGGTGTTCAATGACAGTCGCGTGCTGCATGCGCGACTGTTCGGCGTAAAGGCCACCGGCGGACAGGTCGAAGTGATGATCGAGCGCCCGGTGGGTGAGCACGAAGCCATCGCCATGGTTCGCGCCAGCAAAACGCCCAAGGCTGGTTCGACGATCCGGCTGGCCGATGCGTTCGACGTCGAAGTGCTCGGACGGGTGGGGGAGTTCTTCCACCTGCGCTTTCCGTCCGACGTGCCGGCCATCGACTACATCGAGCGCTACGGACGCCTGCCCCTGCCGCCGTACATTGAGCGCAGCGCGCAGGAGACCGACGAGGCCCGTTACCAAACGGTGTATGCGCGCGAGTTGGGCAGCGTCGCCGCTCCCACGGCGGGTCTGCATTTCGATGATGCGCTCTTTGCCGAGTTGCAGGCCCGTGGCGTGAGCCGGGCCTTTGTCACGTTGCATGTCGGCGCAGGCACTTTCCAGCCGGTACGCGCCCATCGGCTGTCCGAGCATGTCATGCACCGCGAGTGGTACAGCGTGCCGCAGGCCACCGTCGATGCGATCGCGCGCACGCGCGCCGCGGGAGGGCGTGTGATCTGCGTCGGCACGACCAGCATGCGCACGCTGGAAAGTGCGGCACAATCCGGTTCGCTGGTCGCCGGCAGCGCCGAAACCGGCATCTTCATCACTCCCGGGTACCGTTTCCGCGTGGCCGACGCCCTGGTCACCAACTTCCATCTGCCGCGCTCGACACTGCTGATGCTGGTGTCCGCACTGGCCGGCATGGAGCCGATCCGCCGCGCCTACGCTCACGCCGTCGCTCAGCGCTACCGTTTCTTCAGCTACGGGGACGCCATGTTCCTCGAGCGCGCAACCGAACAGACATCATGAAATTCGACCTGCTCAACACCTCCGGCGCCGCGCGCCGCGGGCGCCTGCACCTGAATCACGGCGTCATCGATACGCCCACTTTCATGCCGGTCGGCACCTACGGCACGGTCAAGGCGATGAGCCCGGCCGAACTCAACGACATCGGCGCACAGATCTGCCTGGGCAACACGTTCCACCTGTGGCTGCGGCCGGGACTGGATGTCATCGGGCGCTTTGGCGGGCTGCATGCCTTCATGGGCTGGGACAAGCCGATCCTCACCGATTCGGGCGGCTTCCAGGTGTTTTCGCTTGGCGCGCTGCGCAAGATCACGGAGGAGGGGGTCAAGTTCTCCTCGCCGGTCAATGGCGACAAGCTGTTCCTGACGCCCGAAGAGTCGATGCGCATCCAGCACGTGCTCAACTCCGACGTGGTGATGATCTTTGACGAATGCACGCCGTATCCGGCCGATCATGCCCAGGCGGCGGCTTCGATGCGATTATCGATGCGCTGGGCGCGCCGCTCGCGCGATGAGTTCCTGCGGCTGGAAAACCGTAACGCCCAGTTCGGCATCGTCCAGGGCGGCATGCACGAAGACCTGCGCGAAGAGTCGCTCGCCGGGTTGAGCGACATCGGTTTCGAAGGTTTTGCCATCGGCGGCCTGTCGGTGGGCGAGCCCAAGGAAGAATTCCACCGCGTGCTGGCGCACACCGCACCGCGCCTGCCGCAGCAGAAACCGCGCTACCTGATGGGCGTGGGTACGCCGGAGGACCTTGTTTATGGCGTCTCGCAGGGCGTTGACATGTTCGATTGCGTCATGCCCACCCGCAACGCCCGCAATGGCTGGTTATTTACCCAATGGGGCGATCTCAAGATCCGCAACGCCCGCCACAAGACCGATACAGGCCCGATCGACGTGGATTGCACCTGTTACACCTGCCGCAATTTCTCGCGCGCGTATCTGCACCACCTCGACCGCGCGGCGGAAATGCTCGGGCCGCGCCTGATGACCATCCACAACCTGCACTACTATCAGCAATTGATGCGCGAGATGCGTGCCGCCATCGACGCGGATCGTTTCAGCGACTTCATGGTCGAATTTGCGGCAAAGCGGCAACGCGGCGCCTGAAGACTGCTTCAGCCATGACCGGTCACCGTTTGAACCGATAGTGGCTGATATATACTCATCCGTTAATTTTTTTCGCCTTAATCGATTCTGGAGAGCAACGTGTTCATTTCCAACGCTTACGCGCAAACCGCCGCTGCTGCCGAGGCCCCTGCCGGCGGCCTGCTGAGCCTTCTGCCCATGGTGCTGATCTTCGTGGTGATGTACTTCATCATGATCCGCCCCCAAATGAAGCGTGCGAAGGAACACAAGAATCTTCTTGCAGCGCTGACCAAGGGGGACGAAGTCATCACCGCCGGCGGAATCGCCGGTCGTATCGTCCAGGTGCAGGAGAGCTTCGTGAAGGTCGAGATCGCCAATGGCGTCGAAGTCACGGTTCAGAAAGGCTCCATTGGCACCGTGCTGCCGAAGGGCACGCTGAAGAACTCGTAAGACCTGCCCGAAGCCCCGCCCGTCACAGACCGGCGGGGCTTCGTTTCAATATCAGCTCAGTCATTCCGAACAATGAATCGCTATCCGCTCTGGAAAAACCTGCTGGTCGTCATCGCGTTGATCCTTGGCCTGGTCTACACGCTGCCGAACTTCTACGGTGAAGTGCCCGCCGTGCAGGTATCGGCCGCCCGTTCCACGCTCAAGGTCGACGCCGCGCTCGAGCAGCGCGTGCTCGATACGCTCAATGCCGCTGGCATCAGGAACACGGGCATCGTGCGCGACCAGGGCAGCCTGCGCGTGCGTCTGAACGACACCGATACGCAGCTCAAGGCCAAGGACGCCATCGAGCGCGCCCTCAACACCGATCCCACCGACCCCGGCTACGTCGTTGCGCTGAACCTGCTGTCGGCCAGCCCGCGGTGGCTGGCGTCGATCGGCGCGCTGCCCATGTACCTCGGTCTCGACCTGCGCGGCGGCGTGCACTTCCTGCTGCAGGTCGACATGAACGGCGCCATCACCAAGAGTCTGGACGCCACTGCCGGCGACCTGCGCTCGCTGCTGCGCGACAAGAAGGTCAGCTACAGCGGCATCAGCCGTGACGGCACCAACCTGACGATCCGCTTCCGCGACGACGAAGCTCGCCAGAATGGCCTGAATTACATCCGCGACATGCGCAACGACCTGCAGTTTACGCAACGCAGCGAGAACGGCGAATCGCTGCTGATTGCCTCGCTGACCCTGCAGGCGCAAAAGACCATCCAGGACGAGGCGATCAAGCAGAACATCACCACCCTGCACAACCGCGTGAACGAACTCGGCGTGGCCGAACCGGTCATCCAGCAGCAAGGCGCGGACCGCATCGTCGTGCAACTGCCGGGCGTGCAGGACGTAGGCAAGGCCAAGGATCTGATTGGCCGCACCGCCACACTCGAAGTGCGCATGGCCGCCGAGAACGTGGTCAACCCGAACGAACCGCCCCCCGGCACTGAAATGTTCGGCGAGCCGCGCGAGGGCATGATCGTGCCGCGCTTCGTCAAAAAGCAGGTCGTGCTGACCGGCGACCGCTTCGTCGGTGCACAGGCCGCTTTCGACAGCAACCACCAGCCGGCCGTGGCCGTGCGCCTGGATGCCGCCGGCGGCCGCATCATGAAGGACGTCACCCGCGAGAACATCGGCAAGATGATGGCCATCATCCTGTTCGAAAAGGGCAAGGGCGAAATCATCTCGCTGGCCCGCATCCAGGGTGAGTTTTCCAACCAGTTCCAGATCACCGGCCAGTTCACGACCGAAGAGACCAACCGCCTGGCGATCCTGATCCGTTCCGGTTCGCTGGCCGCGCCGATGGACATCATCGAAGAACGCACCATCGGCCCGAGCCTCGGTGCCGACAACATCGACAAGGGTTTCCACTCCGTGCTGTGGGGGTTCCTGGCGATCGTCGCGTTCATGTGCGTGTACTACCAGCTGTTCGGTCTGATCTCGGCGCTGGCGCTGTCGGCCAACCTGCTGTTGCTGGTTGCCTTGCTGTCGTTGCTGCAGGCCACGCTGACACTGCCGGGTATTGCCGCTATCGCGCTGACGCTCGGTATGGCCATCGACGCCAACGTGCTGATCAATGAACGCATCCGTGAAGAACTCCGCGCCGGTGCCAGCCCGCAGGCTGCCATCAACGCCGGTTACCACAACGCGTTCCGCACGATTCTCGACTCCAACGTGACCACGCTGATCGCCGGCGTCGCACTGCTGGCCTTCGGTTCGGGCCCGGTGCGCGGCTTCGCGGTGGTCCACTGCCTGGGCATCCTGACCTCGATGTTCAGCGCCGTGGTGATCTCGCGCGCCATCACCAACCTGGTCTACGGCCGTCGTCGCAAGCTCGACAAGCTGTCGATCGGTCAGGTGTGGAAGCCCCAGACCTGATTCTCCGACGAGACGCACAACTGGACTCGATGGGTGCCGGCAAGGCCGGCGCCCGCAGATGAAGAGACGAAAAAATGGAATTTTTCCGCATCAAGAAAGACATCCCGTTCATGCGGCGCGCGTTGATCTTCAACGCGATCTCGGTGGTCACCTTCCTGCTGGCGGTGTTCTTCCTGTTCCACCGTGGCCTGCACCTGTCGGTGGAGTTCACCGGCGGCACGGTGATGGAGCTGAACTACGCCGAGGCGCCGCAGTTGGAGCCGATTCGCGAGGTGCTGGCCAAGGCCGGCTACCAGGACGTGGCAGTGCAGAATTTCGGTACCTCACGCGACGTCATGGTCCGCGTGCCGACGCGCCCCAACGAGACCTCCGCGCAGATTTCCGCCAAGGTCATGGAAACACTCAAGACGCTGTCGGGCCCGCAACCCGAATTGCGCCGCGTAGAGTTCGTCGGCCCGCAGGTCGGCAAGGAACTGCTTGAAGACGGTTCGCTGGCGCTACTGCTGGTGATCCTGGGCATCGTGATCTACCTCGCGGTGCGCTTCGAATGGCGTTTCGCAGTGTCGGCGATTCTCGCCAACCTGCACGACGTCATCATCATCCTGGGCTTCTTCGCCTTCTTCCAGTGGGAGTTCTCGCTGCCTGTGCTGGCTGCGGTGCTGGCCGTGCTCGGTTACTCGGTGAACGAATCCGTGGTCGTGTTCGACCGCGTGCGCGAAACCTTCCGCAACAGCCGCATGCGTCACCTGTCGGTGCCGGAAGTGCTCGACCACTCCATCACCAGCACGATTTCGCGTACGGTCATCACTCACGGCAGCACGCAGATGATGGTGCTGTCGATGCTGGCCTTCGGCGGCCCGACGCTGCATTACTTCTCGATGGCGCTGACCATCGGCATCTGTTTCGGCATTTACTCATCCGTGCTGGTGGCGTGTCCGCTGGTCATGTGGCTGGGCGTGTCGCGCGAACAGTTCGTCAAGCAGCCCAAGGCAAAACAGGAAGCCGTCGTCTGATCCACGCAGACGCAGCATCGCAGAAAGGCCGGCATATGCCGGCCTTTTTTTGTCGACCGTGGGAACGCTTCGTGCTGCATCGCAGGTGAAACCAGCTACGAAGGAGCCTGCCATGTCACTCATCGTCGCGGCGCGCTTCACCACGTTCGACGAAGCCGAATCGGCGGCGCGCGCATTGTTCGCGCGCGGCGTGGCCGAGGCCGACGTATCCATCTTCTACGTCAATCCTCCCGGCCAGAACAACCGCATCGCTACGGGCGGGGACGAAGTTGCCGATCGCGGGGCGCGCTCGGCGCATCGCTCGGCGTGGATCGGCGTGGCGGTGGGTGCTGTGGTCGGCGTCGCCGTCGGCGCACTGGTCCTGATGCTGACCGACGTGCCGTGGATCGCGGCGGCCGCCACCGGGGGCGTTGGCGCCTATTGCGGCGCCTTGATGGGGGCGCTGTCGGGCATGCACGACGCAGAAAAAAGCCCGCGCGTCGGCCGCGATCTTGGTGTAAGACATGCCGGTGTGCTGCTGGCGGTTCATGTCACGCGCGACGCGGAAGGCAGCAATGAAGCCGCCATCGCCACCACGCTGCAGCAGCATGGCGGGCAAGACGTCGAACAGGCGTTAGGGCGATGGCATGACGGGCGCTGGAGCGACTTCGATCCGGCCCGTGCCCCGGTGTTGAGCGACAAAGTCCCGCCGATGACGGCCTCGACGCCTGGGCATTGAACCCACAGCGTCAGTTCGACCGCAGCGCGTCGACGATCTTCAGCCGGGCCGCCCGCCACGCCGGCAACACGCCGCCCAGGAATCCCATGAACAGCGAAAACGCCAGGCTCGTCACGACGATGCGCGGCGTGAGCGTGAACGAGAACGCCAGCTCCGAGAACGTCTGCCAGTTCATGGTCGATACCGACACGAGCTGCATGGCAGAGGCCGCCAGCAATCCGGCGAGCCCGCCGCACAACGACAGCAGCAACGATTCGATCAGGAACGCCACCAGGATGTTGCCGCGGCGGAAACCGATCGCGCGCAAGGTGCCGATCTCTGCGGTGCGACTCGCCACGGCCGCATACATGGTGATCATCGCGCCGATGATCGCGCCGATCGAAAAAATGATCGACAACGTCATGCCGAGGATGCTGATGAAGCCGGCCATGACCTTCGACTGGTCGGCGTAGAACTGGTTTTCGCGCTTCACTTCGACCGTCAGGCGACGGTCGTCTTGCAGCGACTTCTTCACCGCATCGAACGCACTGGCCGAATCGAGCTGGAAAAGAATCGACGAATACGCGGTGCGCCGGAACGACTGCATCATCTGCTCGGCGTCTCCCCAAAGCTCCGAGTTGAAACCGGTCTTGCCGGCATCGAAGATGCCCACCACCTGCCAGTCGCGTCGCGCAAAACGCAGCGATTGCCCAAGTGCGACGCCTTCGAAGCCGTCGCGAATGCTGCGGCCGACGACGATCTCGCTGCTGCCCGGTCGGAACATGCGACCTTCGACCAGCTTCACCTGCGGCCGCAGTGAAAGGCTGATTTCGTGCGTGCCGCGGATCGACACATTGGCCGGCCCGCCGCCTTTCTTGGTGAGCGAGATCAGCACCACGCTCTCCTTTGACAGCAACTCGCGACCGGACTCATCGCGCGCGATGTGCGGCTGCGTGCTGACGATGGCCGACTGCGTCAGATCGAGCACGCTCTGGATTTCGGTTTCCGACGCAGCGCGGATCACCATCACGTTGTCGGTGCGGCCGGTATCGACGAGCGTCGAACGCAACCCGGCTTCGAGCATCAGCACGGCGGTGAATACGAACACCACCAGCGCCATGCCGCCCGCAGTGAATACCGTCGTCAGCTTGCGCGTGGCCAGATTGCGCCAGATGTACGAGAGCGGCACACGCTTCATCACAACACCTGCCGCAAGCCGTCGATGATCTTTACGCGTACCGCGCGCCGTGCGGGGATCAGCGCAGAGGTGATGCCGATCACCAGTGCGGCCGCCCATTGTTGCTGGATGGTGCCCGGCGATACGTTGAAGATCGGAAAGATCGCATCCAGCTTGCTGCCCACGAAACGCGCTGCCGGGCCCGTCGCGGCGATGCCGATGCCGCCGGCTACCAATGCAATCGCCATCGATTCGGCATAGATCAGGCTCGCCACCACCCAGCCCCGAAAGCCCAGCGCCTTGAGCGTGGCGTATTCACGCGTGCGTTCGCGCGCCGACATCGCCATGGTGTTGGCCATCACCGCCATGATGATGAGGATGATCACGTACGACACCAACTGGATGGCGTTAACGATGGTGCCGGTCATCGCCACGAACGAAAGCTGAAAAGCCTTCTCGGTTTCGGTCAGCGTCTCGGCCAGCGAATTGCGGAAGGTTTCGTCGATGCGCTTCGACACCGCCGCCGCGTGCGATGGTTCATCGATGCCGACGAGGAACACGCCGATCTGATTCACGCGCGCCATCGATAGTTGCTTGATGCGCTCGTTGAGGAATTCCCACTGGAAGAGAAACTGGTTTTCGTCCGTGCTGCTGCGTGCGCCGTGATAGATGCCGCGCAGCACGAATTCATAGTTGCCCGGGTAGATGGTGCCCTTGATCGGGATGACATCACCCACCTTCCAGCCATAGCGGGCAGCCAGTTTGGCGCCGGCCACCGCGCCGCGGCGGTCGCGGCGGAACGCGGTGAGCTGCTCTTCGGGCAGGACGAATTCCGGGTACAGCGAGAAATACGTTTCGGCATCCACCGCCGATTGCGGGAAGAAGTTCCGCGCGTCGATGTATATGCCGCCGAACCAGTTGGCCCACGACACGCCGGTGACGCCTTCGACGCCACGGATGCGCTCGGCGTAGGCCAGCGGCATCGAGAACGCCAGCGAAATGGCGTTGCGCGTGATGAGCCGTTTGTCCGACGCCGCGTCCGCCCCCGCGTACCACGCCGACACCACCGTGCGCAGTAGCCCGAAGGCCAGGATCGCCACGACGATGCCGGCCACCGTCAGCGTGGTGCGCAAGCGGTGGCGGAGCGGGTTGCGCAATGCGCAGCGGAGGATCAGGGCGAGCAAATCAGCGCTCCGCGTTCATCGCTGGTTGATGACCAGCGCCGACAACTCGCCTTTTTCGAGATGCCGCACGGCGTGCGCGGCGTCGGCCGCTTTCTGGTCGTGCGTGACCATGATGATGGTCTTGCCCAGCGTCTCGTTGAGCCGTTGCATCAGCGCCAGGACTTCTTCACCGGACTTGCGGTCGAGGTCGCCCGTGGGCTCGTCGGCGACGAGCAGCGTGGGGTCGCTCACGATGGCGCGGGCAATCGCCACACGCTGCAACTGTCCGCCGGAAAGCTCGGAGGGATAGTGCTTCACGCGGTCCCCCAACCCCACGAGTTCGAGCGCGGTGAGCGCGCGTTCGCGGCGTTCGCGTGCGGGCAGGTTGGTCAGTTGCAGGGGCAGTTCGACATTTTCGAGCGCCGAGAGCACCGGCATCAGGTTGTAGAACTGGAAGATGAAGCCGATGTTCGCCGCGCGCCAGTCCGCCAACGCGGTGTCGTCCAGTTCGCCGATGTCGACGCCGTCGATGATGACCTGGCCCGAACTGGGTTGATCCAGCCCGGCGATGAGGTTGAGCAGCGTCGACTTGCCCGAACCCGACGGCCCCATCAGCGCAAGAAAGTCGCCGCGCAGGATGTCGAAGTGGATGTCCGCCAGCACGGGTACGATTTCGCCCCCGCGCACATAATGCTTGCCGACGTGGTTCAGATGAATGACAACTTCATCGCCGGTACCCGTGACGTCGCTCAAGACTTTTTCTCCACCACCCTGGCGCCATCGCGCAACGTCGGTGCGGGCTTGAGCACGACCACGTCGCCGGTCTTCACGCCAGAGACCTCCACGAGGTCCGCCATCTTGCGGCCGGTCTTCACCGGCACGGCGCGCACGACGCCTTCGTTCAACACGAACACCTTGCCGTCCACCACGGCATCCGCCGCCACGGCCACGCGCGGCGTGCGTTCGTCTGGCTGCAATGGACGTTCGAGGAACGCCACCTTGGCGCTCATGTCGGGCAGCACGCGTTTGTCATGTTCATCGAACTGGATCTTGAATTTGACTGTTGCCTTGGTGCGGTCGACGGTCGGTACGATGCGCGACACGTGGCCCATCAGTCGCAGCTCGGGCAGAGCGTCGAGCTGGATTTCGCACGGCTGATCCAGGTGCGCCTTGGACAGGCTCGTCTCGGACACGTCGGCTTCGATTTCGAGCGTGTCGAGGTCCGCCATCGTCACTACCGCGCCCTTGGAGTCGGCACTGGCGTTGAAAGGGGCGACCACGTCGCCGACGTCGGCCTGCTTGGTCAGCACCACGCCGGCGAAAGGCGCGCGGATGATGGTGTTGTCCAGCGCCACCTGCGCTTCGCGTACGGCAGCCTGGGCCGCGCGCACGGCGGCGGCCTGCGCGCCGACGGTGGCGCGCGCCTGGTGTGCGCGATTGACGGCCGCATCGACCACCGATTGCGAAACGAAGTTGCGGGCCTGCAGATCCTGCTGGCGCTTGAGGTTGAAGTTGGCGTCGACCAGTTCGGCCTCCGCCTGGGTCTGGCGCGCGCGGGCGGCTTCGACATTGGCCTGCGCCTGCGCGATCTGCGCACGGATGTCGGAGTTCTCCAGCCGCGCGATGATCTCACCTGCCTTGACTGCGCTGCCTTCGCGCACCCCGAGCCATTCGAGTCGGCCCGCGCCCTTGGAGGCCACCGCCGCCTTGGTGTCGGCAACCACGTAGCCGGTGGCGTTGAGCCGGGTGATCGATTGCGCCGGCCACGCCTGGGTGACCCGCGTGGTGTCGACTTCAACCGGGCGATTGCGCTGCGCGAGGACACCGGCCGCAACCAGCAGGACGGCGATGGCGGCAATCCACCACCATTTGCGCGAACGGCGTTTGCGAGGCGTCTTGCTGCGATCGATGCGCAATGCGTCGAGAGCGTCCTGGGCCATGATCGGCAAGCCAAAAAGGAAATGATTGTAAAGCTGCGAGCGGCCCCCATGGAGGGATGCGGACAAATGGGGCGATGCCTGTCGTTTGCGGACGACGCCGCACGCGGGCACACTGCGCGCCATGCCCGTACACCCCAAAGCGCGCCAGTTGCTCGACATGCTCCATCGCATCGAGGCGCCACGACTCTTTGAGCAACCTCTCGACATCGCCCGTCACAACTATCACAAGCTGCTGTACGCCTATCGCGGCGAGCTGGAGCACGTGGCTTCGATCTCCGATCTGGAACTGCCCCGCCGCGAATTGGCCGGCGGGCCCCTGGTCGCGCGGCTGTATCGCACCCGCACCGACGCTCTGCAGCCGGTGGTGCTGTGGTTTCACGGTGGAGGCTGGACGTTGGGCGACGTCGCGGGCTACGACGGCGTGTGCCGTTCCATCGCGCGGCGGGCCGACTGTGCCGTACTGGCGGTGGACTATCGGCTGGCGCCGGAGAACGCTTTCCCGGCTGCCGTCGACGATGCGTGGATGGCATGGCGCTGGGCCCAGCAACACGGCGCCGAGCACGGGCTGGATGCGGCCCGCGTGACGGTGGCGGGCGATTCCGCTGGCGCCAACCTCGCCGCCGTGCTGAGTCTCATGACGCGTGACGCGGGCGGCGTGCAACCCCGGCTGCAAGTGCTGGTGTATCCGTCGACCGATCAGTTGAGCGAGGCGCCCTCGCACGCGCGGTGGGGCGAGGGGCATTTTCTGGATCGCGATTCGATCGCGTGGTTCCAGCGCAACTATCTGCCATCGAGCGCGGACTACCTCGATTGGCGCGCCTCGCCGCTGCGCGCCACCGATCATCGTGGCCTCGCCCCGGCGCTGGTGGTCTCGGCCGAATGCGATCCGCTGGTCGACGACGTCATCGCCTACGGCAATCGGCTGGAAGGGGCCGGCGTGCCGGTTCGCCACGTCTGCTATCTCGGCATGATTCACGGCTTCCTGTCGATGGCGAGACTGTTCGCCGCCACCGACGACGCACTCGACGAAATCGCGCAGGCTGTGCGCGGCGCATCCAGCGCCATGCCCCAATAAGGGGCGCGCGTGCGCGGGCTGCACTCTGGCGGTGAGCCGGCGCGCGGCAACACAGGTCCCACGGGCCTTTCGATCACGTGGAACAGCTTTTGCATTAGATGGCTAACCAATCAAGGAGGTCATCATGGCAAGCGGCTGTTCGTGGGAATCGATCGATGTGCATCTGTTGCGTGTCCTGCATGCGCTGCTGACCGAGTGCAGCGTGTCGCGCGCAGCACGACGCCTGAATCAGTCCCAGCCGGCCGTGAGCACTGCGCTGCGCCGGCTGCGCGACATCACCGGTGACCAACTGCTGGTGCGCAGCCGCAATGGCATGACGCCGACCGAACGCGGCGCCGGGCTGCTCGAACCGGTCAAGATCGCGCTCCAGCAGATCGAATCGATCGCGGTGAAGCAGGTGCGCTTCGATCCGCAGCAATCGCGGCGCGTCTTCAACATCGCCACGCCGGACTACCTGAACGCCGTCCTGCTGGGCGACATCGTGGCGCGCCTGCGCAAGCTCGCACCGCATTCACAGGTGATGTTCCATTCGCTCGGCCCGGACCACGACTACGCCCGCGATCTCGAAAGCGGCGACCTGGACGTCGTCATCGGCAACTGGCCGCAGCCGCCCGACCATCTGCGCATCCAGCCATTGTTCGAAGACGAGATCGTCTTCCTGACCCGAAAGGGCCATCCGCTGTCCGAACGCCGCATCTCGCCAGAGGAATACCTGGCCGCCGAACACATCGTGCCCACGCCCTACGCCGTCGGCCAGCGCGGCGTCATCGATCTGCATCTGGCGCGCGAACGCCTCAAGCGCAACGTCGTCGCCTACGTGCCGTATTTCGGTCTGGCGCCGTACATGCTGATGCAGACCGACATGGTCTTTACCGGCCCGCGCGTGTTCGCCGACCATTTCTCGCGCCTGCTGCCACTGGCCGTGTCGACGGCGCCCGTGGAATTCCCCAAGATGAGCTTCTATCTGCTGTGGCACGATCGCAAGCACTACTCGGACGAGTGCCGCTGGTTCCGCGACCAGATCGTGCAGGCCACTCGCCAGGCCGCGCTCGGCGTCGTCGCGCCGCCGCCGGCCATCCGGCCGGTGTATGCGTCGCAAGGTACGCGAGCGGTGACGGCGTAGGCTGCCTTTGTGAGTGTCGAAACGAAAAACGCGGGCATGCCCGCGTTTTTTTTGAACAGTCCGGCCAATCACCTGCCGTTCAACGCATGGCAAACCGCTCCCAATGAAAGTCTCCGCTGCGACGGCCGAGGCGTGCCCAGCCGCGGGCGAGCAGCTTGCCGAATGCGCCGGGGCCGCAGAACCACATCGAGTTGCGTGTGTTGTGTCCGACCACGCGCTCGATGCGCTGCATGTCGAGCGAACCGTCGCGCGCCTGGTCGATCCAGTGCAAGGTGACGCCAGCACGCTGGCATAGCGAACGGATGCGTTCGGCCAAGGGCGAGGTTGCCGGTGCGCAGCAGAAAAAGTGAATCGACCGGGGGGCGCGTGCCGGGTGCGCTGCCAGGTGTTCCAGGCGCGCCAGGAACGGAGTCACGCCGATGCCTGCGCCGACCCATATCTGGCCTTGCTCTTCTTCGCGGAAGTCGAACGCGCCGTAGGGACCTTCGATGCTGGCGCGCGTGCCAACCTGCAATTGCTGCATCATGCGTTGCGTGTCATCACCCAGCGTCTTGACGACGAAACTCACCGTATTCGGGTCATGGCCCGATGAGCTCATCGTGAAGGGGTGCGGGTCGCGCAGGCCGTCCAGCGTCACGAACGCGAACTGGCCCGGACGATGTGCCATGCCGGTGCCTTCGAGCGTGCAATGCAGCTCGATGACTTCGTCGTCGAGGCGGCGGACTTCTGTGACGACGCCTCCGTGCGCGCGAGATCTGCCGATCCTGCCTGCCAGCGACAGCACCGCCGCGATGGTTCCGGCGACGGCGGCGATGGCCGTCAGCACGCCGATGACGGTCGGCCACAACACCGGAGGCATCAGTACCACGCTGTGGAAGGTGGCGGCGAGAAACAGCACCGGAAACACTTTGTGCAGGCGCCGGAACCAGTGATAGGGCACCAGCCGGACCAGTGCGATGATCAGCATGGCGATGAGTACATACAGCAGTATCTCGCCGATTTCGCGGGCGGGTCCGTTGAACTGCGAGAGAAACCATTCTGCCCCGTGACGCGCGCCACCGCGCGACGGACGCTCGACCCAGCCAGCCTGCACCAGCCATCGCGCGCCGTGTTCGCACAGCCAGTGGCCAATGACCAATACCCCGGCGGCGATACCCAGCCATTTGTGGAGGCCGAAATTGCGGTCCAGGCCGCCGAGGCGTCGTTCGATCCATGGCAGGCGCAGGGCCAGTACCATCGCCGTGGCCATGAACAGATAGGCCACAATGCCGGTCAGCAAGAGCGCTTCGCGGCGGATTGCCCAGAAACCCGTGCCGCCGAGGCCTTCGGCCGGCAGGCTGATCATCCAGGCCAGCACGCCCAGGACGAGGGCAGGGAGTACCCAGCGTTTCATCGTTCTCTCCTCGCGTTGATGGGGATGGGTCGATTGTCTTGGGCGAGTCTTAAGCTCCACTTAAGCGCCACGCAGAAAGTGTTGCGCAAATGTTTCGAGATGTAGGAGCGTGGCCACGGGCGGGAGCCTGGTTCTTAAGGCTGCGTTAAGCTGGGCGCGTTGTGATGGCGGCGGGCAACAAGGCCCCAAGAGGTGGAGGACGCGTGCGCATACTGGTGCTGGAAGACGACCGTCTGATCGGTGACGGAATCAAGACCGGATTGGGCCAGTTGGGTTTTTCTGTCGACTGGTTCAAGGACGGCGCCGAAGGCATGGCCGCATTGGTCGCCGCCGACTATGACGCGGCGATACTCGACCTTGGCTTGCCCAACGTCGATGGCATGGACGTGCTCGCCTGCTGGCGCAGGCAGGGGCGCGATGTGCCGGTGCTGATCCTGACCGCGCGGGGTACGCTCGATGACCGCATCCGGGGACTCGACGCAGGCGCCGACGACTATCTGGCCAAACCTTTCGCATTGACCGAGGTGGCCGCCCGATTGCGCGCGCTGATCCGCCGCCGCCACGGACACAGCGAGTCGAACCTGCAGCACGGTGCCGTCACGCTCGATGTTGCCGCACGCAGCTTGACGCTCGACGGCAAGCCGGTCGAACTCACCGCGCGCGAACTCGCCCTGGCCGAGTTGTTCCTCAATGCTGGCACACGCGTGCTCTCGCGGGAGCAGATCGAAGAAAAGCTCTATGCATGGGGTGAAGCCGTGGGCAGCAACACCATCGAGGTCTACGTCCACCATCTGCGTCGCAAGCTCGGCCGCGATTTCATCACCACGGTGCGCGGTTTTGGCTATCGATTGGGGGACCCCGCGTGAGACCCGCCAGCCTGCGCGTGTGCCTGTCATTGCTCATCACCGTGGTGCTCGTCGTGGCGTGGGTGCTCGCGTCCGCCGTCTCTTACCGCGATACGCGCAGCCGTGTGTCCGAGCTATTCGATCGCCAGCAGACGCTGCTGGCGCAGCAACTGCTCGACACCGATATCCAGAATCTCGTCTCCCGTCCCGCCAAGGATCGGCAACGCGGGCCCTTGCGCCTGCGTCGTCGCGGAGCGGATCGCAACGACGATGATGCGCCGGACGACGCCATGGGCTTTGCCATTTTCGACGCGCAGGGCACGCGCCTTTTCAGCGATGGGCGCAGCGGCGGTGACTATGCCTTCGACCCGGCGCGGCAGGGCTTCATGACGCAGCCGCTGGGCGGTCGCCACCATGCCTGGCGCCTGTACTACGCGGCCAATGCCGATCGCTCGCTCTTCGTGGTGGTCGGCCAGGAGATCGGTTATCGGCGCAGTACCGTGCTCGGCATCGTGCGCAGCCAGTTCCTGCCGTGGGCGATTGCGTTGCCGGTATTGCTGGCGCTGGTGTGGTGGGGCATCGGCCGCATGCTGGCGCCGTTGGACCGCGTGGCCGGCGATCTTCGGCAGCGGGCGCCGGATGACGCAAGACCGATTCCTCCGAGGGGGCTGCCGAGCGAGGTGCGCCCGCTCATCGACGCGCTCAACGCGTTGTTCGCCCGCGTGGCGGAGACGCTTACCCGCGAGCGGCGCTTTATCGCAGATGCGGCCCACGAATTGCGTTCGCCGCTGGCGGCGTTGCGCGTGCAGGCCGAAGTGGCCCAGATCGCGCGCGACCCGACGGTGCGTTCGCAAGCGCTCGACAACCTCAACGAGGGCGTCGACCGCGCGTCCCGACTGGTCGACCAACTGTTGTCGCTATCGCGGTTGGGACCGATGCAGATGCCCGCGGATGCCAAGCCGATCGATTGGCGCGCACTGGCCGAATCCGCCAGGGACGAGATGGCGCCGATGGCTGCATCGCGCGATATCGGGCTGTCGTTGCAGGTCGCCGCGCTGCCGCCGGCGACGCGCGGCGATGCGATGCTGCTCGGGCTCATGCTGCGCAATCTGCTCGACAACGCGCTGCGTTACACGCCGGCCGGGGGGCATGTCGAACTGGTGCTGGACGCCGAAGGCATTCGCGTGGTCGATGACGGACCGGGCGTACCCGAGGCATACATGTCGCGCATCCGCGAGCGATTTTTCCGCCCGCCCGGCCAGAACGAAACAGGCAGCGGGCTCGGACTTTCGATCGTGGAGCGCATCGCCACGCTTCACGGCATGCGCCTGCAACTGGACAACCGCGCGCCGCACGGTCTGGTGGCGGCGGTGGTACGGCCTAGCGCCGCAGATCGAGCGTGAACGGAAAATTGGGATTGACGGCTTCACGCGTCACTTCGATCTTGCCCGGTGTGTGGCCCATCGCGGCGAAGCGGGCCAGTCGACGCCCTTCGGCCTCGTAGGCGTTGACGGGGTATTGCTCGAAGTTGCGCCCGCCCGGATGCGCCACGTAGTAGGTGCAGCCGCCCATCGATCGGTTCATCCAGGTGTCGACCAGGTCGAACACCAGCGGGCCATGTGCGCCGATGGTGGGGTGCAGAGACGATGCGGGCGACCACGCTTTGTAACGAACGCCGGCGACGAATTCGCCGACCGTGCCGGTGGGCGCCAGCGGTACTTCGCGCCCGTTGCAGGTGAGCACGTAGCGATCTGAAGCCAAGCCCTGCACGTGCACCTGCAGGCGTTCGACGGAGGCGTCGACGTAGCGCACGGTGCCGCCGATGTTGCCTTCTTCACCCATCACGTTCCAGGGTTCGAGTGCGGCGCGCAACTCCACCTTTGCGCCGCGCGACGCGAAACTGCCGTACTTGGGGAAGCGGAATTCCATGTGCGGCGCGAACCACGCTGTCTCGAACTGGTAGCCGAAATCGTGCAGCTCGGTGACGACATCGTTCAGATCCTGCTGCACGAAGTACGGCAGCATGAAGCGGTCGTGCAGTTCGGTCCCCCAGCGCGTGAGGCGCTGCGGCTCGTATGGAACTTGCCAGAAGCGCGAGACCAGCGCGCGCAGCAGCAGTTGCTGCGTCAGGCTCATGCGCGCGTGCGGCGGCATTTCGAAGGCGCGCAGTTCGAGCAGACCGAGCCGGCCGGTGGGGCCGTCGGGTGAATAGAGCTTGTCGATGCAGAATTCAGCGCGGTGCGTATTGCCTGTAGCGTCGATCAGCAGGTTGCGCAGAATGCGGTCGACCAGCCACGGCGGCGTGGATGCCATGCCCTCGGTGCGCGCGATTTCCCGGAAGGCGATTTCGAGTTCGTACACCGAATCGTTGCGGGCTTCATCCACGCGCGGCGCCTGCGAGGTCGGCCCGATGAACTGGCCGGAGAACAGATACGACAGCGCCGGATGGTTGTGCCAGTAGGCGATCAGGCTCGCCAACAGATCGGGCCGTCGCAGGAAAGGCGAATCCGCTACCGAGGCGCCGCCGAGTACGAAGTGATTGCCGCCACCGGTGCCGCCGTGTTTTCCGTCGAGGGCGAATTTTTCCGTGGTCAGGCGTGACTGGTGCGCCTGGTCGTACAGGTGCGTGGTGCGTTCGACGAGCTCGTTCCACGACGATGATGGATGGATGTTGACTTCCAGCACGCCGGGGTCGGGTGTGATGCGGAAGCTCTGCAGCCGTCCGTCCTTGGGCGGCTCGTAACCTTCGAGGATGACGGGCGCGTTGAGTCGTTCGGCGACGCTCTCCACGGCGTTGACAATCTCGAGGTAGTCCTCGAGCGCCGTCAGCGGGGGCATGAAGATGTACAAGCGACCGTCGCGAGCCTGCGCACACATCGCGGTGCGCGTGATCCAGCCTGCCGACTCGAACGCGGCCGGCCGTCGCGCCGTCGCTTCTTCGCGCAGGCTGTCTGCTGCGCTCGAGCCGTCGCGTGTGGACGTGTCGCGGAGTTGTTGGCGAATGCTCGTGTACGCGGGCAGGGGCGCGAAGAACTGGGTCTGGTCCGGCGCATGCACCCACGGATAGTCGGTCGCGCTTGCCCATGGCTGCGAATCGAGCGGCAGGCGATAGCCCAGCGGTGAGTCGCCCGGGATCAGGTAGCAGCGCTCGCTGCGCAAGAACCACGGCCCCGTCTGCCAGCGCGCCGGGCCCGAAGGATGGCGGGCGATGGGCAGCACGCTGCCGACTTCCGCCGACAGGCCAGCATCGAACACGCGCCGCAGGCGGTCGCGTTCGATGGGGTCGTCCAGCCGGGCGTCGAACGGATCGACGTTGGCCGGCAGGCGGCGTTCGCGCCACAGGTAATACCAGGCATCCTCGAAGGCCGGGAAAACGTAATCCGCATCCAGCCGCAGGGTGGCGGCGACTTCGCGCAGAAAGCGTGCGGCCAGCTCGGCGTCCGCACCATATTCGCCCCGTTCGTTGGCCAGCAAATCAGGATTGCGCCAGATCGGTTCGCCGTCCGCGCGCCAGAAGCAATTGAGCGACCAACGCGGCAACTGTTCGCCCGGATACCACTTGCCTTGCCCGAAGTGCAGCAGGCCCTGCGCGGCGTAGCGATCCTTGAGCCGCAGCAGCAGGTCGGTGCCGAGCAGTCGCTTAGTGGGGCCCATGGCTTCGGTGTTCCATTCGGCGCCATCGCGGTCGTCCACCGACACGAAAGTCGGTTCGCCCCCCATGGTCAGGCGCACGTCATAGGTCGACAGGTCGGCGTCGACGCGACGGCCGAGCGAGTCGATGTCGATCCATTGGTCTTCGGAGTAAGGGCGGGTGACGCGCGGCGCCTCCCATACGCGCTCGACGTGCATGGTGTGTTCGAACTCGCAATCGGCTTCGTCCGCGTAGCCGAACACCGGCGCGGCCGAAGACGGTTCGGGCGTGCACGCCAGTGGAATGTGGCCCTCGCCCGCGAACAGACCGGACGTCGGATCGAGCCCGATCCAGCCCGCACCTGGCAGGTAGACCTCGCACCAGGCGTGCAGGTCGGTGAAGTCGGTTTCGGGGCCGCTCGGGCCGTCGAGCGATTTCACGTCCGGCGCGAGCTGGATGAGATAGCCGGACACGAAGCGCGCCGCCAGTCCGAGGTGGCGCAACAACTGCACCAGCAGCCAGCCCGAGTCGCGGCATGAGCCTGATGCACGTTCCAGCGTTTCTTCGGGCGTCTGCACGCCCGGCTCCATGCGGATCAGGTAGCGGATGTCGCCTTGCAGCCGCTGGTTGAGTTCGACCAGAAAATCGACGCTTGGCCGCGCCTCGCGCGATATGCCGTCGAGGTACTTCGAAAACAACGGGGTGAGCGGCTGGCGCACCAGGTACGGCTGCAATTCGCGCAGTTGTTCGGCGGTGTAGGCGAAAGGGATTTTCTCGGCGTGGGGTTCGAGGAAGAAGTCGAACGGGTTGATGACCGACAGTTCGGCGACGAGGTCGATCTCGACCCGGAATTCGCGCGTCTTCTCGGGGATCACCAGCCGTGCGAGGTAGTTGCTCTGCGGATCCTGCTGCCAATTGATGAAGTGTTCGGCCGGCGTGATGCGTTGCGAGTACGCCAGGATAGGCGTGCGGCAGTGGGGCGCGGGACGCAGGCGCACCACCTGCGGCGACAGGCTCACCAGGCGGTCATAGCGGTAGTGGGTGACGTGGTTCAGCTTGACGTGGATCGACACGATTCGCTCTCCGCAGCGGGCCGGGGGTGGGTGCCACTTTCAAAGCAAGATGCATGCTGGCGATGGTGGCGGACCATCGGGCAAGCCCAGCTTATGGCGCTTGTGTTGCAGCTCTTTGCGCACCGCCCGTGTGGCGGCGGTGTATCGCTCAGCCTTGCACCAGATCGGTCAATCGCAGGGTGGCGATACGCTCGATCTGGCGCAGTGCCTCGACGAATTCCACTTCCGGCGCGTTGGCCAGCCGCTGGCTGAAACGTTCGATGATCTGCTGCCGGTCGTGGCCCCGCACCGCCATGATGAATGGAAAGCCAAACTTGGCGTTGTACGCGGAATTGAGGGATTGCAGCCGGGCAAACTCATCCGGTGTGCACGCATCGAGCCGCGCGCCGGCCTGCTCGCGGCTGGACTCCGCGGTCAATTCCCCACGCACCGAGGCGCGGCCGGCCAGCTCCGGGTGGGCACGCACCAGCGCCAGTTGTCGCGCGTGCCCGGCTTCCCGCATGGCACACAGAAGTGCATCGCGCAGGGCCTCGAATGAGCCGAAGGGGCGCTTTTCCCAGGCTGCGTCGGCAACCCATGGAGAATGCTCGAAGATACCGTCGAGTGCGGCGATGAAAGCGTCCCGGTCGAGGCTGGAGAGTGACTGCAGGGTCGTCATGGCGAAGGGGCCTGTCTGCGGTTCTTGTCGTCTTGATGGCAGCGTAGTAGCAGCCCGCGGCCCGGGCAATCCATCGTCACCTATATCGAACTTGTCTGCCGCGCATGATGGGACCGGCGCCTGATGCCGTCCGTGACATGTGCCCGCGCACATACGGTGTATTCGCGGGCAGCTCGGGCCCCGCTCCTATAATCGATTCAAGCCTCGCAACAGGACTTTGTCATGGGACTCTCCACCCACGTGCTCGATACCGCCCACGGCCGTCCGGCCGCCGGCATGCGCTACCGGCTCTATCGGCTTGCCGATTCGGAAGCCAGCGCACGCACCCTGCTGCGTGAAGGGGCGACCAACGACGATGGCCGCACCGATGGGCCGCTGCTTGCCGGCGACGCGCTGCAGGCTGGGTTCTATGAACTTCTTTTCGACGCCGGCGCGTACTTCCGCGCGCAGGGCACGGCGTTACCGCAGCCACCGTTCCTCGACGTGGTGGTGCTGCGCTTTGCCGTGGCCGACGCCGCGGCGCACTACCACGTCCCGCTCCTGGTCTCGCCGTGGAGCTATAGCACGTACAGGGGAAGTTGATGGACACCGGGTATCTCATCGAAGTCGCCAGCCTGTGCCTGCGCTGGCTGCACCTGATCGTCGGCATCGCGTGGATCGGTGCGTCGTTCTACTTCGTATGGCTCGACAACCACCTGACGGCGCCCACCGATCCGGTGCTCAAGGAAAAGGGCGTCGGCGGCGAACTGTGGGCCGTGCACGGCGGTGGTTTCTATAACCCGCAGAAGTACCTCGTCGCACCCAGGACGCTGCCGGAGGACCTGCACTGGTTCAAGTGGGAGGCGTACTCGACCTTCATCACCGGCTTTCTGCTCATCGCAGTGCTGTATTACTTTCAGGCCAGCGTGTACATGATCGACCCGGCGGTGTCGTCGATCTCAACGTCGGACGCCGTCGACATCGGGCTGGGCACATTGATCGTCGGCTACATCGTCTACGACCTGCTCGCACGGCTGCTCATCGAGCGCAGCCAGTTGCTGTTCGGCATCATCTACGGCGCCTTCGTGGTGGCTGTCACCTATGTGCTCACGCACTTTCTTTCGGGCCGTGCGGCGTTCATCCACGTGGGCGCCATGCTCGGCACGACGATGGCGGCCAACGTGTTCTTCTGGATCATTCCGGGCCAGAAGAAAATGGTCACCGCCATGCAGAAGGGCGAGTTGCCCGAAGCCATCCACGGCAAGCGCGGCAAGCAGCGCAGCGTGCACAACAATTACCTCACGCTGCCTGTGCTGTTCTGCATGATCAGCAACCACTACGCCTTCACGTACACGCATCCGCAGTCGTGGCTGGTGCTGTCGCTGATCATGATCGCGGCGGTGCTGATCCGTCATTTCTTCAATCTGCGTCACCGCGGCGAGGTGAAGCTCGCGTACCCGATCGTGGGTGGAGTCATTCTGCTGGGCGTGTTCGCATGGGTTTCTCCGCGCCCCGTCGCCGCGCCTGCTGCCGTGAGCAGTGCAGCCGCGGTGGCACCCGTCGCGCCGGTGACGCTGGCCGAGGTGACGACCATCATGCAGCAGCGATGCGTGGCCTGCCACGCCGCCAAGCCGACGATGATGCCCTCGGCGCCGGCCGGGGTGATGTTCGATACGCCCGAACGGATCACCTCTCAGGCGCAGCGGATGTATACGCAGGTGGTGACGCTCAAGGCCATGCCGTTGGCGAATGTCACGGCGATGACGGATGAAGAGCGGGCGAAGGTGGCCGCATGGGTGGAGGCGGGCGCCAAGCCTTAGTTGCCGGCTTGTGGCGGCTATTTGAAGGCGCTTTCTTGCTGGGGTCCCGGCGGCCGGGAGTTTGCCCGCAACGCATATTCGGCCTGCGCACAAAGCGCTGGCGTTCATGAATCTCCCGTTACATCACAGTGTCAGCGACATCGCGAGTGCGGCAGGGCTACGCATTCGTCGTGCGGTCGCTGGTGGAGAGCGATACCGCAGCATTCGCCCGCACGTGTCACATTCGCCGCAAGGTGGGCGAGGCGACGATCCATGGCGCGCTGTCGCAAACAGTAACCCACCATCCCTTTGCGCTGTCGCAGGACTCGCAGCGCTGTGAGTTCTCTCAGACTCGCATCGCGCTGACGCTCGATGTGCGCATATCGTTTTCCCGCCTGAATGTCCCCTGGCCGGATCAGCCGCTTTGTCCCCCGTGAGCCGGCTGACGGGGCTCTGTGTGGCCAGTCGGGGGCGTCCCCGCACGCAATTTCAATGCCTCCTGAGCAGCCGAAAATCCCCGCTTGCAGCCTACTTAATTTGCGTCAACATCCGACAAAATCCTTCTGTAACGTTTCACTGAAACGCTACAGTAGACTCAAGTTCGAACCCGGCGCACACCGCCGTGGGCGGCTTGTGTCGTCATGTCTGAGTGAAAAACAGGAGGAGGGTCCCATGATCAAATCCACAAACAAGCGGTCGATTCGTGGCGTCGTGCACGCCTGCGCAGCGGCGATGGTGTTCGCGTTCGGTCTACATGGGGCGCAGGCGGCTCCGGTAGTGACGCTGCGCATGTATTCCTCACTGCCTGCAGATGCCAACTCCGCTCACTACGTGTGGTTCGAGCGGTTTCAATCCAATCTGCAGAGCAGATTCAAGGACGCCATCAAAGTGAATTACTTTCCCAATGCAATGCTGGGGAAAGAAGCCGACGCGGTTCAGCAAGTGCGCCTGGGCGCCATCGACATGATGGCGTCCGGCACTTCCATCTGGTCCACCTTGGTGCCGGAAATCGGCGTACTGGATCTGGGCTATCTGTTCGAGGACTCGGATCACGTGGGACGCGCCCTCGACGGCAAGGCGGGGGAATTGATCTCCAAGCTCATGATGAAGAAGGCCAACGTCAAGCCGCTGGGCTTCGGCTACAGCCTCGGCGCGCGCAATGTCTACACGCGCAAACCGATCAATGCTCCGGCCGATCTGAAAAACGTGAAGATCCGCGTGCTGCCTGTGCCCAACTTCATTGCCACGCTCAAGGCCATGGGGGCGACGCCCATTCCGATGCCGGGCGGCGAAGTGTATTCGGGCCTGCAGATGGGCGTCATCGACGGGCTCGAACATGACTCGGCAACGGTTCTTTCGAGCAAGTTCTACGAGATCGCGAAGTACTGCACGCTGACCCAGCATATCTACAACCCGATCGTGGTGAACATCAACAGCGCCTCGTTCGAGCGTATTCCGCAAAATATGCGGGCAGGCTTCCTCGAAGCCGCTGCTGAAGCCACGGCCTACGAGCGCAAGCTTGCCAATACCGCAGAAGCCAAAGCCTTCGACGAGTTGAAGGCGCGTGGCGTGACGGTCCAAAAGACCGATCGTGCGTTCTTCCGGCAGGCCGTCAAACCCGTCTGGGCGACTTTCTCGCAACAGAATCCCTCGACGGTCCCCATCCTCGAAGCCATTCAAGCCGCCGAAAACAAATAGGACGTTGTTCTGGCTATCGCGACCGGGCGGAGGCGCACTTCGCCCCGGTCCGACGCCGCGCAATGCCTCGCGGCCGATGAGCCTCATCGGCCTCCGATTGGTCCTCCTGCATGGGATGCATCATGTCTATCGATTCCCGGACAGAAAACCTGATACCCGGACTCACTGTCCTTCACAGTCTGAGCCGTTCACTGACGACACTGACTGCCGTCATCGGCGCCGTCGCTCTGTTTGCAGACGTCATCGTCGTTTTCATGTCGGTCATATGGCGCTACATGCTCCATACGCCCATTGAATGGGCCGAAGAAGTCGCTCGGGCGCTGATGGTCACGCTGGTCTTCTGCGGAGTGGCGACCTCGACAGGGCGCGGCGGCCATCTCGGCATCGACCTGTTTCTCGGTTGGCTACCGGCGGGCGTGCGCGAGTACATCTCGCACATGAGCCGTTGGGTGTTGTTCGTCGTCTCGGTGGGCCTTAGCTGGTCCAGCCTTCTACTGGTGGAGGCTGCCCTCGCTCAGACGACCGAGACCGGACTGCCGCAAGTCATCTACGTTGCACCGGTACTCCTCGGTGCGATCGTGATGATGGTCGCCTCGCTCCAGCACGCGCTGGAGGCCCGTCCGCGCTTGGTGATCGGCGCGGCTGTGGCTGTCGGCGTGCTGGCATTGGCGGGCTACGTCTTTCTTCAAACGGCGCCCGACCCGGCAAGTGCGCCCGCGCTATTGATGCTCGCCTGTTTTGCGCTCGGGATTTTCGCCGGCGTACCGATTGCCTTCACGCTCGCGATCTCTGCGATGGTGTTCTTCACCAGTCAGCCTTCGCTTCCGTTTGCGTTTTTTGCGCAGCAAGTGGCTGCGGGGGTCGATCACTTCGTACTGCTGGCGATTCCGTTCTTCCTGCTGGCAGGGGCTGCCATGGAGGTAAATGGCATGTCCTCCCGCCTGGTCGAACTCATCGTTCGCGGTATGGGCCGGGTGCGCGGCGGCATGGGAATCACAACCGTGCTATCCATGGCCTTCTTCTCCGGCATCTCGGGCTCGAAGCTGGCCGATGTGGCCGCCGTTGGCGGTGTGCTCATGCCCGCCGTGCGTCGCGCAAAACAAAGCAGCGAAGACATGGCGGGGCTGTTTGCCGCGTCGGCCGTCATGGCCGAAGCGATCCCGCCGTGCGTCAATCTGATCGTCATGGGCTTCGTGGCCAACATCTCGATTGGCGCGCTCTTCGTGGCCGGCCTCGTTCCGGCTGCGTTCCTCATGCTGTGCCTGCTTGTGGCCGCCGCAGTCTTCGGCCAGCGCGTCAACGTCAAGGATGCCTATCCGGTCCTCATGCCGATGAGGCAACTCATCATCGGCGCGGCCGTTGGTTTGATCATGGTGCTCATGATCGGTCGCGGCGTCATGGCGGGCATTGCAACGTCTACCGAAATATCGGCCTTTGCCGTCGTATACGCGATCATCGTCGGGCGTCTGGCCTTCCGCGAGCTGACATTCAAAGCGACGATCAAGCTCTTCGTGGACGTGGCCGCAAAGTCGGGCATGTTGCTGTTCATCGTGGCCGCGGCGGGCAGCCTGTCCTATGCCCTGACCATCGAGATGATTCCGCAGCAGATCGCACACCTCCTGGGCAGCATCGGGTCCAGTCATGGGTCGTGGCTGTTCATGTTGCTGACCATCGTCATCGTGACCCTCTTCGGTGCTGTGCTCGAAGGCGCCCCGGCACTGATCATCTTCGCCCCGATCCTCGTGCCCATCGCTTTGCAGTTGGGCTACAACCCGCTGCACTACGGGATTCTCGTCGTGCTCTCGATGGGCCTGGGCCTGTTCTCGCCTCCTATCGGGCTGGGGCTCTACGCCACGTGCGGCATCTGCGGCGTCTCCATGAAAGACGTGATCAGGCCAATGGTCAAGTACTGGGTCATTCTCATTGCGGGTCTCCTGGTTCTGGCGCTGGTGCCGTCGCTCACCACCTGGCTGCCGAAACTGATGGGTTACGTCACCTGATGTGCCTCCACGCATCGATTCGATATGCATTTTTTGAACGTCAGAGAAAGGGAAACAGATGGGCTCGTTGACAGGCAAGCGCGCATTGATCACCGGCGCGGAACAAGGCATAGGCAAGGCCGTGGCCGAAGGGTTGCTCAAGGCCGGCTGCGACATTGCCATTCACTATTTTTCCGGCGAGGAAGGCCCGCAGGAACTGGTTGCCCTGGCCCAATCGCTGGGGCGCAAGGCTCAGTACTTCCAGGCCGATTTGACGCATGAAGCGGCGGCCGTGGAGATGGTCCACCGCGCAGTCTCGTTCCTCGGCGGGCTCGACGTACTGGTCAACAACGTGGGGGGGCTGGTGGAGAGGCGGCACCTCGAAGCCGTCGACATGAGTTTCTGGAAGAAAGTCATCGACATCAATCTCACCACCATGATGTTGGTGACGCGCGAGGCCGTGCCCCATCTGGCGAAGTCCGGCGGCGCATCCATCGTCAACCTCGCTTCGCTCGCCGGTCGTAAGGGCGGACACGGCGGCTCGCTGGTCTACTCGATGACCAAGGGCGCCGTATTGACCCTGACGCGTGCGCTGTCGGCGGAACTGGGCCCGCAAGGCATACGCGTCAATGCTGTCGCACCGGGCCTGATTCTTGGCACGCGCTTCCACAACGTTCACACCACCAGGGAGTCCGCCGACGAGACGATCCGTGGCATTCCGCTCGGCCGCGCTGGCGATGTGCAGGACGTTGCGCGCCCGATCGTCTTCCTCGCCTCGGAATACGACGGATTCGTGACCGGCGAAACCATCGACATAAACGGCGGCGTCTACTGCGCCTGACAAAGCACGCACCGTCGGGCTCTGTCCTGGCCGGACGGTGGCTTGTTGAATCTCAAGAAGAGGACTCGATGCTCAAATCCAAGTTGCTGCACCCCGAAATGCTCAGATGCCTGGCTTCATCGGGGCATTTCTCCCGCATCCTCATCGCCGATGGAAACTATCCGTTCGTCTCGCGTTCGGGACCCAATGCCAAGATCGTGTATCTGAATCTCACGGCAGGGATTCCTAAAGCAACAGACGTGTTGGCGGCCATCCTCGACACCGTTCCCGTCCAGGGAGCGACGGTCATGGAGACCCCAAATGGCGAGCGGCCGGCCATTCACGACGAATATACGTCGATGCTGCCAGGGGCCGTCATCATCGACCGGCTCGAGCGGTATGCCTTCTACGATGCGGTCTGCTCGCCACTGACATCGCTCGTGGTCGCCACAGGGGAGACGCGCCGCTTTGCGAATCTTCTGTTGTCGATCGGGGTCGTCAAGCTGGAAAAGGACGAGCGGTACTAGCGCGTGGCACGCACGCCCATCCCCGACCCCGCTCAGAGCATGGAAACCGGCGCCGAGGCCGACCGCATCTGTATGATCCAACCGTGCTCGGCCTCGACGGAAGATCGTAGAATGAATCCACGCGCCACGCTCTTCTAGCGCTTCGCTTCGGCTGTCCGAGCAAAAACCGCAGGCGGCTGCCAGAACAGACGTGGGCGTCATCGCGTTTCGCTAATGAAGCGCACCCAAACACCGCCCAATCGGCATGGGCAATCCTAAAGAAAACGATGACGAAAATTCAGGATGTCGCGCGCCGTGCGGCAGTATCTGTGACCAGCGTTTCCAATGCCATCAATGGCCGTACCGACCAGATGCGCAAGGAGACGCTGGAGCGCATTGAGGCCGCGATCGCGGAACTCGGCTTTCGACCCAGCCATGCGGCCCGCCAGCTCAAGACCGGACATACGGCGATGCTGGGCTTGCTTGTCCCCTCGATCGCCAACCCAAGCTTTGCCGCCCTGGCGCGGGCTGTCGACGTGGCGGCGCAGAAAAGCTATGGCTACCGCGTCTTCCTCGGCAACACCTACAGGCAGTTGGAAAACGAGAAGAGCTTCATCGACGATTTGCTCGCCCAAGGGGTGCGCGGCGTAATCGTGGTGTCGGCTCAGGTGGAGCAGGAGCACTTCAGGGAGGCGCTGCGCAAAGGCGTGGCAATGGTCAACTACGACGGCCGCAGCACCTTGCGCTCATCCCCGAGCGAACTGGCCATGGACAGTGTCTCCATGAACAATGTGGAGGCCGGCCGCCTGGCGGCACAACACCTTATCGACAGAGGTTGCCGCAACATCGCCTTCGTCACGGAATCCGCCCGTACCAATTCGCGTACCGACAAGATCGAAGGGTTCTTCTCGGCCGTGGCCGACGCAGAGGGCGTGACGAGCGCCATCATCGAAGACAGAGCGCTCGCCGAATACGGCGATTCCGAAATGGCGGAGTTGGGCCGTTCTTTGGCCGAACGCATCAGCAGCATGTCCCAAAGCCCTGATGGAATCGTTGCCGTCAACGACATGCTGGCCATTGGCATGCTTGCAGGTTTTCGCAGTTGCGGCGTACGCGTGCCGGAGGACATTTCCATTGTCGGCATCGACGACATACTGCTGTCCTCACTGGTTGCGCCAGCGATCTCGTCAGTCTCTCCGCCGCTACCGAAAATGGCACAACTGATGGTGGATCGGCTGATCTCGCGTATCGCCGATCCGTCCATTCCTGCGCGGGAGTTTCTGCTCCCGCCCAAGCTGATCGTGCGGGACTCCGTCATCGCCCGATAGCCAGCCGGTCTTGGATCGGTTTTGAGAGGTTCGTCCCGAGGGGCGCGGCAAGAGGCGAGGGGACACATGGGGCGCCCGGACGCCCTTTGTCATGGGCGAAATCGCGGGACATTCCTGCCCCGCGTTCGCACCGGCCGCACGGTGTTACCCATGTTCTCGCACGCTATGCCTGCTGAATGGCGTACATCCCCCCGAACCGTGTGCTCGCATCATGCGAAAGTCCGTGGAAGGAACCTTCCTCCACCAACTGCCCACGTTCAAACACGAGGATCTTGTCCGCTTCCTTCAGCGTACTGATCCGATGCGCGACGATGATCATCGTCTGATCCTCGCCGCGATGGCGCAGCAGACCATCCATCACGCGTTGCTCGGTCGCAGAATCGAGCGCCGAGGTTGCTTCATCCAGCAGCAGGATCGGCGCGTTGCGGCATACCGCGCGGGCGATGCCCACGCGCTGGCGCTCCCCGCCCGACAGCGAATAGCCGCGTTCGCCGACGACCGTGTCGAGCCCTTCTGGCAGGCGCGCGATGAGGTCTTGCAGGCAGGCGATGTGGCAGGCGCGCTCGACCACTTCGGCGGGCACGTCGCGCATCATCGTCAGGTTTTCGCGCAGGGTGAAGTTGAACAGTTCGGTCTCTTGCAGCACCACGGCCACGTGCGAGGTGAGTTCTTCGTGGCGGATGTCGGGGATCGATTCTTCGCCGATGCGGATGCTGCCCGATTCAAGGTGATACAGCCCCAGCAGCAGTTTGATGAGCGTCGATTTGCCGGAACCGGAGTGACCTGCCACGCCGATGATCTCGCCGCGCTGAATGGTCACGGTCAGCGGGCCGATCGCAGGCTTGTCGCCATAGCGGAATACGGCCTTGTCGATGCTGATGCGCTGCCAGTTCGCGGGGAACTTGCGTTCGCCCTTGCTCAGGCTGTGGTTGCCCCAGAAGATCGGCATCATGCGGCCGAGGTTGGACTTGCGTTCGATCATCGTCTGGATGCGGTCGGCAAAATCGGTGGAGGCGTCGCGCAGCTTGTCGAAGTAGGCCGCATACGTGACGAAGAAACCCGCCGCCAGGTGTCCCTTCATGACCATGAAGCCCACGATGATCAGGTAGCCCGCCCAGCACATGCTGTTGTGGATCTGGTAGCACATCCACTTGGTGTTCGACAGGCGCAGGCGTTCATACGACAGCTTGCGCGCCAGCTCTTCGCGTTGCGCGACGTTGCCCGTCATGCCATCGGCGGCCCCCATCGCTTTCACGGCCAGGATGTTGGCGGCGCTTTCCACGAAGCTGCCGCTGGCGTTTTCGATCGACCGGTTGATACGGTCGGACAGGCGCGAGATGCGGTAGTCGAAGTAGCGCTCGATGCCGAACAGCACGCCGAGGTAGTACAGAAAGAAAAAGCCGAACCACGGGCTCAGCAGCAAGCCCGCGACGAGCGAGCCGATGACGACCACGAGTGCGGTCGAGGCTTGCGTGATGATGTCGCTGGTCCATTCGCGGATCGCTTCGGAGCCGGTGATGATCCGCTGCGCCTTGTTGCCGGTGGATTCCTGTTGGTGCCACGACAGCGAAAAATCGAGCAGCCGCTCAAAGCCCTGCACCTTGGCGCGGTAGCGCGCGTTCAGGCTCATGCGGCCCAGCATGCGTTTGCTCGACAGCCGTACCAGCGCCACGATGGCGTTGGCCACCGCCAGCATGCCCACGAACCAGAAGAGCGGCGCGATGCTGGGCTTGTCGCCGACGTGGCCGATGTAATCGATCAGGAAGTTGGCGATCAGGCCGATGAAGTAGGGCGGCACCATGTTGAAGCACAGCACCAGGAGCAGCACGCCCCAGAAGAACAGGTACTTCTTGCGTTCTTCACCAAGGAAATACCAGATGGCGCGCGGCAGGTCGAGCGCACGGAATTCGTCTTCGCCTGAGACAGTCTTCATGTTCTTTCGCCGCGAGCGCGGTGACCGGAAGGGGATACGAGGGGGCAGACAGAACAATCGCCGGCCCTGTGCAGGCCAGCGATCGATAGGGCGTGATTATACGCTTACCCTCGAGTTCCCACGGTGCCCGCCCGGGCGGGATTCGTAACAGAGTTTTCGTCCGGGCGCGCGCGCTCAGGTCGGGTCTTCGGGCTCGCCAGAGGTGAGCGCCGCTTCGGACGGCGGCAGATCGCGCGCCGGCACGATCAATTCGCCGCGCATGCGCGTCCATTCCTGCAGCAGCCGGTAGACCACGGCCAGCAACGTCGGCCCGAGGAAGATGCCGATGAAGCCGAAAGCGATCACGCCGCCCATCACCCCCATCAGCACGAGCACGAACGGCATCGCCGAACCGCGGCTGATCAGCAGCGGTTTGAGGAAGTTGTCCACGCTGCCGACCAGCACCGCGCCCCAGACGACCATGAAGACCGTCCAACCCACGCCGTCGTTCACGTACAGCCAGATGGCGGCGGGAATCCAGATGATGGGCGGGCCGATAGGCACGACCGCTACGAAGAAAGTGATCAGCCCGAGCAGTGCGGAGCCCGGCACGCCGGCGATGGCCAGCCCGATGCCGGTCAGCAGGGCCTGGATCGCGGCCGTGCCCATGATTCCGTACACCACGCCCGAGATGGTGGTGCCGGCCAGTTCGGTCAGCCGCACGCCGGCTTCTCCGCCCAGCCGCCAGAACACTGCCCGCAGGCGGCCGGCAAGGTGTTCTCCATGCAGGAACATGAAGAACGCAATGAAGATGCTCAGCGCCATCTCAAGCATGCCGGTGCCCAGCACGCTGGCCACCCGCAGCAGGAAATGCCCGACCGGTGCACGAATGCCTTCGAGCTGGGCCATGAACCATGACCGGTCCTGCAGCGCGTGCAGCCAGGCCTCCTGCAGGCGCGCGCCAACGATCGGCACATTCACGAGCCAGCTCGGCGGCTGGTTCAGGTTGGAACGAAGCTGCGCCCACATGGCGCCGAGTTCTTCCCAGTTGCTGGTGAGGTTGGCGACGACGATCGTCAATGGCGCGAGCATCACCACCACGATCAACAGCGTGAGCAGCGTGGTGGCCAGGCCGCGGCGGCCACCCGTGCGGCTCTCGATCCACTGCAGCAGGGGCCAGCCGGCCTGCGTGAGGATGGCCGCCCAGATGATGGAAGTCAGGAATGGCAGCAGCACCATGATGCTGCCGGCCGCAAGGGCGACCAGCGCGATGGCGGCGATCCAGCGATCGGCTCTTTTGGCGAACATGATGGCCTCGTTCTTTGGTGGGGCGACGGCGCGCGACGGGCGCGCCCCGCGCATCCTCGCACAAACACGCGGGGATGACAGCGTGCTGCCCGGGAGACCGCCGCTCCGCAGCGGTGCCGCGTTGCCGGATCAGCCCTGCGATTTGGTTTCGAGCTGCTCCCAGCGTTCGAGCATTTCGAGCAACTGTTCTTCGATGGTGTCCAGCCGCGTCTTGAGGGCGGTGACCTCCTGCGGCGCATCGCGATAAAGCGCAGGGTCGGCCATGCGGGCCTGGATCGATGCCTGCTCGGCTTCGAGCGCCGCGATCTTGCCCGGCAGTTGATCCAGCTCGCGTTTTTCGTTGAACGACAGCTTGACCGTGCGCGCCGTTGTGCGGCGATCGGCCTCCGCCGAGCGTGCGGCGGTTTCCTTGGGGACTGCCTTGGCAGTCTGCGCGGCTTCGTCTTTCTTGACGCGCAGCCAGTCGGCATAACCGCCCGCATATTCGCCCCAGCGGCCGTCGCCTTCGGAAGCGATGGTCTGCGTCACGACGTTGTCGAGGAATGTCCGGTCGTGGCTGACGAGGAACACCGTTCCGTCATAATCCTGCAGCAGGTTTTCGAGCAATTCGAGTGTTTCGATGTCCAGGTCGTTGGTCGGCTCGTCGAGCACCAGGATGTTGGCCGGGCGCGCGAACAGACGCGCCAGCAGCAGTCGGTTGCGTTCGCCGCCCGACAGCGACTTCACCGGCGAGCGGGCGCGCTGCGGCGAGAACAGAAAGTCGCCCAGGTAGCCGATGACGTGCTTGCGCGTGCCGCCGATTTCCACGAAGTCCGATCCCGGGCTGATGACGTCGGTCAGCACCGCCTCGGGGTCGAGCACGCTGCGGAACTGGTCGAAGTACGCAACCTGCTGGCGCGTGCCGCGACGTACGTTGCCTTCGTCCGCTTCGAGTTCGCCCAGGATGAGCCGCAGCAGCGTGGTCTTGCCGGCGCCGTTGGGGCCGATCAGGCCGATGCGGTCGCCGCGCAGGATGCGCGACGAGAAATGCCGCACCACCCAGCGTTCGCCGAAACGTTTGCCGACGTCATGCAGCTCGGCAATCATCTGGCCGGAAGACTCGCCTCGTTCAAGCTGGAAACTCACGTTGCCGACGCGATCGCGGCGCGCGGCACGCTGGCGGCGCAGGTCTTCCAGCCGCTTGACGCGACCTTCGTTGCGCGTGCGGCGCGCTTCCACGCCCTTGCGGATCCAGACTTCTTCCTGTGCCAGGAATTTGTCGAACTCGGCGTTGCTCTTCGATTCCATCGCCAGCATGTCGGCCTTGCGCGACTGGTATTGCGAAAAGCTGCCGGGAAAGCTCGCCAGGTTGCCGCGGTCAAGTTCGCAGATGCGCGTGGCGACGTTGTCCATGAAGGCGCGGTCGTGGGTGATGACCACCACGCTGCCGCGGAACGCGCGGATGAGCTCTTCCAGCCAGCCGATGGCGTCAATGTCGAGGTGATTGGTAGGTTCATCGAGCAGCAGCAGATCGGGTTCGCCCGCCAGCGCACGCGCCAGCGCCACGCGCTTGATGCCGCCACCCGATAGCGATGCGACCTTCGCCGAGCCGTCGAGCTTGAGGCGGTCGAGGACCTGTTCGACCTTGTGATGCAGCGCCCAGCCGTTGTTGGCTTCGAGCTGATGCTGGAGCGATTCGAGCTGCGCCAGCGCGACCGAATCGCCCTGTGCCACGGATTGTGCCGCGCGGTGATAATCGGCGATCAGGCGCGCGGCTTCGCCAATGCCATCGGCGACGGTCGAGAACACGTCGCGGTCCAGGTCGAAGTCGGGTTCCTGCGCAACGTAGGCCGCTCGCAGGCCGGGTTGGCGCCACACCGTGCCGTCGTCGAGCTTCGCCACGCCGGCCAGCACCTTCAGCAGGCTCGACTTGCCTGCGCCGTTGCGCCCGATGAGCGCGACTTTCTCGCCCGGTTCGAGGACCAGTTCGGCGCGGTCGAGCAGAGCCACGTCGCCAAAGGCGAGCGAAGCGTTTTCGAGGGTCAGCAAAGGCATGGCAGATACGGCACGGGCGACTCAAAAGGGCCACAATTCTACCGCCTCGCGCCAGCAAGGTCCGCTCCGGCGCGCCATACTGCAATCGGCGACCGTCGCAATGGACGGCGCAGCCATCCGGTGAGGAGATTGAACCATGAAGAAACGTGATGCCATTGCCGTCCTGGCGGGCGTGTCGCTGGCCACCGCGGCGTTGCTGTTCTCGGGGGGGGCGCTAGCCAAGCGCGTGTCGGAAGCCGCACGCGATGAAATCAAGCCCGGCCAGACCATGGCCGAAGTCGTCGCACGATTCGGCGAACCCAACCGCTTGGTGCAATGGCGCACCGGCGTGCGCACCATGTTTTACGACACCGACACATCCCCCGGCTACACCGACGCCACGCTGCACGTCGATATCGGCCCGGACGACAAGGTGATCGGGACCGACGTGCAGCAGAGCGGGCCGGATTCGAACTGGAGCGACAACGGCAGATGAGCGGCGTGCAGATACATTTGCTGCGGTAACAGAAGTGTTATGCGCGCTCGCATGTCCACACAATTTCACTGAAACGCGGCGGGTTTCTTGCAGGTCTAGAAGGGCATCGGCGTTGCGTCCCCGCGTGGCGCCGACATCCCCCAGACCTTTCGCAGGAGATCCGCCATGAAAAAGACCCAAGCGATGCAACTGGCTGCCGGCGCTGCGCTGGCATTCTCGGCCCTCGTCGGTGCTTCGACCGCCTCGGCCGCGATGTCATCCGGATACGTCAGCACGGACGCCTTCAACAAGATCCAGCCCGGCGAAAGCCGCGATCAGGTCGTCGCACAGATCGGCCAACCCGAACGCACCGTGACCTGGCCGCTGACGCATACCCAGACGATGTACTACACGACCGACGACACGGGCGACTTTTCGAATGCCGTCGCGCATGTCGATCTGGATGCCAGCGGCAAGGTGATCGGCGCCGACATCTCGGCCGACGACGCCCAGGAATGACCTGGCGTTTCAGCGTGCCCACTTGAGGGCGGGCAAAAATATCGCATTTACCCGCCTGTTAGTATCGATGGATGTCGCCCTTGATCCGTTCGAAGCGTCTCATCCGGCTGCTGGCCCTGCCGCTGTTCATTGCATGCGCAACGGCAGTTGCCCAGCAGACTGAGTCCATCAAAGCGCCTCCCAGCACCGATGTGCCGCTCAATCATGAGTGGCGCAACGGCCCGGCCGGCATGCCGTCCGTCACCGATGATCGCTTGGTCACGGTCGCCTCTGCCCCGACTGTCAGTGGCAACGCCTACCCGTGCTCGCTGGGAAAGGCGACTGTTGCCGTGGTGGCGATGCTGGCCTGCGGCTTCAGCGGTCGCTGCGCGCAGACCGGTCCGATGGCGTGCGACGCTCCCGAGGCGTGGCGCAGATATCGCTAATAAGAAGTTGCTGACACGCCTGTGTCGGATGTTGGATATCGGTCACCCCTATCGCTTGCGGGGCCTTGCGCCAAGGCATTTTCGGGTAAGCTCTCGCGTTGAGCGTTTTGACTCATGCTTTTGGTGCGCTGCACCGCAATTCAAACGATAAGGGAAACTCATGAACAAGACCGACCTGCTGGCCGCGATTGCCGCCAAGACCAACCAATCCAAGGCCGCCACGGGTGAATTCCTGGACGCCGCCATTGCCGTGATCGAAGAGGCCGTTGCTTCCGGCGACGCCGTGACGCTGGTCGGCTTCGGCACCTTCAAGGCCGCCGAGCGCGCTGCTCGCGAAGGCAAGAACCCGAAGACCGGCGAAAAGATCAAGATCGCCGCTGCCGTCGTGCCGCGTTTCTCCGCTGGCGCCGGTTTCAAGGCCAAGGTTGCCGCTGGCAAGAAGTAATCTCGCTCTCTTGCAGCGAATCGAAAAACGGGCGCTTCGGCGCCCGTTTTCATTTCCCGCCCGCTATTCACCAATGCGCCAGCCGACCTGCACTCCGCCAGAAAATCCCCCGCCTGGCGTGCCATGACCTGTTTCGTTTCTGTTGTCTGTTGCATTCGCGCAACATTTTCTGCCGCTTTCGATGTCCCGTCATCCGTCCCTCAGCGCGGCTTTCGTCAATGACCGCCTGCCTGCATGGAGCGCCGGTCCGGGCGTCCCGACTCTCTGCTTCGTCTTGCACCGGGAGCGCATCCAAAGCTCGCCGCCGATCGGGCTTCACGAAGGTTGGTCGGCGTTCTGATTGCAAGCGGCATCCTGCGCCCGTGCCGTCGTCGGACCCCGAACGCGCGCGAATGTCAGATCCGTCCCTTGTCGGTCAGCCCGTAGGTCCACAGCGGGCTGGCAAGCATCAGCAACAGCAGGCGTATGACGTGATGCGTGCTCACGTACGAGGGATCGAGGTTCAGCGCGAAAGCCATGATGGTCATCACCTCGACGCCGCCCGGCGCGTAGGCCAGCCAGATTTCCGCGAAGGGCAGGTCGAGCACGATCCGGCACAGCGCTGCAAATACGGCTGCGATTGCGATGGCCACAAAGATGCTGCCCAGCGCAGGTCGAATGGTTGCCAACAGCAGTTCGATACGCGTGCCTGCGAAACGGCTGCCGATGGCGGCCCCCGTGCACACGAACGCCGCGGTGAGCAGCATCGGATCGAGCCGACCGTTCACCCAACCGGCCGCATGCAGCAGCGCGCTCACCAGCATTGCACCGACGAGCATCGCGCCCGGCACGCGTAGTCGCGCCAGCAATATCGAGCCTGCGGCTCCGCACATCAACATGATGGCCGCATCGATCAATGTCGCGGCCGGCATCACAACGGGTTTGAGTTTCTCTCCGCTGCCGAACATCAAGACCAACGGCACCAGCGAAACGAGCACGAATTGGCGCAACGTCTGCGACAACGCCACCGTCGGCAGATTGGCGGTGGTGCCGCTGGCCAGCGCGAGCACCGCCGAGAGTGCACCCGGCACGGCCGAGAGTTGCGCCGTCGCACGATCCCAGCCATGTCGACGGCGCAGGTATTGGGCACCGATGAACATGCTGGCGGCCACCGAGCACAGGAGGATGGCGATGCTCACAGGCCACAACAGGATGTCATGCAGGGTATCGGGCGTGATCGAACTGCCCATCGACGTTCCGAGCACGATGAAGGTCGCGTCACGCAATGCATGCGGCACGCGGGTGGGCAAGCCGCCAAGCGATACGGCCGCCACCGCCAGCATGGCGCCGCACAGCCAGCCAGCCGGCATGCCCAGGAGGTTGAGCAGCGCGCCACCGCCCGCGCCGGTGAAGAGAGTGAACAGCGTGATGGCGGGCTTGCCGGCGTGCCACGCGTCTTTGTTGTTGAGGAATCGCATCAGCGTGCCGCCACCTCGTCGGACATGGCAGCACGGGCGAGCCTCGATGATGGATCGCTGTCCATGTGTGGGCTGAGGGTGTTGGCGCACACACATCGTAGAGGCGCGCCGCGTTTTGTGCCACAGCGACGCAGGGGCCCACCCACTGGGCGGGCGACACTCCGACTAGTTGGCGGCCGCCTTCTGCGCCTCGGCAATCCAGCCGTCGAACAGCTTCTGGTGCGCCTTGATCCAGCCGTCGACGTGGCGTTCGATGTCGGCCTGCTTGTTCTCACCGCTACGCATGCGCAGGTTCTGTGCGTTCACATCTGCCACCGGCAACTGCATGACGGCGAAGAGACGCGCCGCTGCCGGGTTCTTGTCTGTAAACGTCTTGTTCGCGACGATGTGCTGCGTGTTGATGGGAAAGCCGAAATCACGTCCATCGGGCAGTCGCGTCGACACCTTGGCCTGTTCGCCGGGCAGCGAAGAAAACGGCACCTGCAGCCAAACGACGTCCTTGCCGGGTTGGAGTTCGGCGCTCACCCAGTACGGCGTCCACGTGTAGTAGAGCACCGGCTTGCCTTGTTTGAAGCGCGCGATGGTGTCAGCGATCAGCGCCGAATAGCTGCCCTGGTTGTGCGTGACGGTGGCGCGCAGGCCATAGGCGTCGAGCTGGTGTTCGATGGCCTGCTCGCAGCCCCAGCCAGGGTTGCAGCCGGTCAGGTCCGCCTTGCCGTCGCCGTTGGTGTCGAACAGCGCGGCAATCTTCGGGTCCTTCAGTTGCGCAATCGAGGTGATCTTGTAGCGCTCGGCCGTCTTGCGGTCGATGAGGTAGCCCTGCAACGACTGGCCGATGTACGTGCCTTCGCGGCTCAGCCTGGCGGGGCCGCCGGCGTTCTTGTAGAAATCATCGTGCAGTGGTTTCCAGCTGACCGCCATGAAGGTGGCATCGCCGTTGGCGAGCGCCAGATAGCCGGTGGCGTATTCGATTTCCTTGATCGGCTGCACGTCGTAACCCAAGCGTTGAAGCGCGCGCGAGACGAGCAGCGTCTGGAAGGTTTCCTCGGCGATCGAACTCTTGATCGGTTGCACGCGCACGCCCTTGCCGGGTAGCGATTGGGCATGGGCGGGCAGGGCGATCGCCAGCGCGAGGATGGTCGCGCCCGCACCTAGCACGGTGCGCAGGCGGCCGAAGAAAGACGACCAAATCGTATGGGTGACTGTCATGCAAGTCCTCCTGTTGAATGTTGAAACGTGATTCAGTGAGCGCGTGCCGGTGCGGTGGCCTCTTGCACGTCTGCCGCGCCGCGCAGGCGGACGAACGTGCCGGTGACGAGGCCGGCCGGGCCGCGCTGCCACCAATGACGACCGTTGCGGCGCGAGCGGCCCAGCGCCTGCGTGAGCCGGTCCAGCGTGATGGCCAGCAGGACGATGCCGACGCCGCCGATGGTGGCCAGCCCCATGTCGAGGCGACCGATCCCGCGCAGCACCATCTGCCCCAGACCGCCGACGGCGATCATCGACGCGATGACGACCATCGACAGCGACAGCATCAGCGCCTGGTTGATGCCGGCCATGATCGATGGCATGGCCAGCGGCAGTTGCACCTTGACGAGCATCTGCCACGGCGACGCGCCGTAGGCGCGCGAGGCTTCGATGAGGTCCGGGCGCACCTGGCGGATGCCCAGATCGGTGAGGCGGATCAGCGGCGGCAGGGCAAAGACGATGGTGACGATGACGCCGGGCACGTTGCCGATGCCGAACAGCATCACCACCGGCACGAGGTAGACGAAGGCGGGCGTGGTCTGCATGGCGTCGAGCAGCGGGCGCGCGATATTGCGCAGGCGGTCGCTGGCCGCGAGCGCGATGCCCAGCGGCAAGCCGAGCACGACGCAGAACACCAATGAAGTCAGCACCAGCGACAGCGTGGTCATGGCGTCCGACCAGATGCCGAGCATGCTGACCACTGCCAGCGATACGAGCGTGCCGAGGGCGGCCGCGCGGCCGGCGAATTGCCATGCCAGCAAGCCGACGAGCAGCATCATCCAGCCCGGCGGCATGCTTTGCAGGGTCGATTCGATGGACCCAAGCAAGCCGTCGATAGGCAGGCGCACGCTCTGGAAGAAGGGGCGGAAGTGCAGCACCAGCCAGTCAAGGCCGGAATTGATCCAATGCTCCACGGGGAGCGAGCCGTCCCACAGTTGTGACAGGTGCAGGCCATTGGCATGCGGTGTCGGGTCGGTGGGGGCCGCGCCGAGCCACGAAGTGTCGGAGGCCGCATCGGGGGCGTTGCTCCACGGGTCGGCCGAGGCGGATGCGTCGGGCGCGGTCTGCCAGGGATCGGCCGGGAGTGTTGCATCGGTGGGCGTGGACGGCGCGGCGTCGAACGCGCTGCCGAGCGTATCGGTGTCGATCGAGTTTGTCGTGTTATCCATGATGAAGTCTCAATGAGGCGCGCTCCGCGGCGAATGGCCGCGGAGACCGCGTTGGGGCGGGACGAGCAGGCCGCTTAGAGCGGGCCGCGGTCGAGAAAGCGCAGCAGCGTGGTTTTGCTGATGGCGCCGCAGTACGTGCCCTTGTCATCGACCACGGGCACGGCAAAGCGCGATTGCGCGACGTGCCCGAAAAGTTCGCTGACCGGGTGGACGGCGCGGATGGGCTCGACGTCCGACAAGAAGGCGTGGTGCAGCCCGAGCGGGCCATGGTGGCCGTCGAGCGCTTGCCGCAGCGAATCAGCCGAGACCATGCCGAGGTACTGTCGCGTGGGGCTGACGACGGCGGCGTGGTCGCGGTCTTCGTCTTCCATGATCTGCAGCGCGGCGCGCGAACCTTTGTGCGCCGATTCGGCGACCACCACGAGCTGCGTCTTGCGCGCAATGTCGGCCGCCTTGAAGACGGCGGCAGCATCGACGCCGCGCACGAAAGTGCTGACGTAGTCGTTGGCGGGATTGCGCAGGATGTCTTCGGGCGTGCCCACCTGAACGACTTCGCCGTCTTTCATGATGGCGATGCGGTCGCCGATGCGCATGGCTTCATCGAGATCATGCGAAATGAATACGATGGTGCGCCGGCGAACCTGCTGCAGGCGCAGCAGTTCGCTCTGCATTTCGGTGCGGATGATCGGGTCGAGCGCCGAAAAGGCCTCGTCCATCAGAAGGATCGACGGGTCCGACGCGAGTGCGCGTGCGAGCCCGACACGCTGCTGCATGCCGCCGGAAAGCTCATCGGGGTAGCTGTCGCCCCAGCCGTCCAGCCCGACCTGGGCAAGCGCAGCGTCGGCGGCTTCCAGGCGTTGTGCGCGGGGCACGCCGGCCAGTTCCAGCCCGAAGGCGGCGTTCTCGCGCACCGTGAGGTGCGGCATGAGCGCGAACGACTGGAACACCATGCTGATGTCCTTGCGCCGCAATTGGCGCAGGCGTCCGCGACCGTAGGCGTTGATGTCCTCGCCATTGATGAGGATGCGCCCGGCGGTCGGCTCGATCAGCCGGTTGATGAGGCGGACCAGGGTCGACTTGCCCGAACCGGACAAGCCCATGATGACGAAGATCTCGCCCGCGTTGATTGAAAAACTGGTGTCGAAGACACCGATGGATTGGCCTGTTTCGGCCATGACTTCTTGCTTGGATTTACCTTGGCTGGCTGCCTCCAGTGCGCGCTCGGGGTTGTCTCCGAACACTTTGAACACGTGGTCCAGCACGATCTGTTCAGTCATTGCGCCTTGCTCTCCTTGTGAAAGGTCGTCAAGCGCCGCCAATCAAGTGACGACACGGAACGAGCAGACCGAAGGCATGCCCGTAGCGAGTGCACCCCGGCATTCAGCGTGAATGCCGACGAACGATTTTTTTGATGCGCAAGCAGCCCTGTGGCAGGTGCTGCGACCACGAAGAAATGTTCCGTGGCGAGGCATCGTAGAAGCGCATTGGTAATGCGCCGGCTGACCGGACGACCTTCGCGAGAATGGCGAGCGTCGTGCCGACAAATGGTGACTGAGCGTCACGCAGATCTTCGTGCGGAGCGAAGAAAGGACTTGCATTTGTATCATATTATTTCGGCTCCTGCAAAACCGAGGCCGGAAGAGGGCACGCGAGCAGCGCTGCTCGGATGGCTATCGTCGCCCGTTTGGGAGTGAGAGAAGCAAGGCCGGGTGCAACAAAAAAGGGCGCCGTAGCGCCCTTTGTGTGTCTGCTTACCGGCTTATTGCAGCGGCCAGAGCAGGCGATCCAGCGATGTCTTGGTCTTGCTGTCGGTATCGACGTAATTGCGCAGGACGGTCGCGTAGGCGCCGGTCTTGTAGGCCCGTTCGGCCTGCAGCAGGATCGGCACCAGTTCATTGAGCGGATAGCTTGTTTCTTCCGTGCCCTTGAATTCCCAATTCGCCGGCGCAGTGGTCGCCGCCACGTTCGACAGGTAGTCGATGGCGCGCTTGATGCCGCGTGCGTCGATCTCAAGATTCCACAGGTCGATCTTGCAGCGATACTGCGGGAAGGCTGCGCACGAATCGTCGTTGGCGGCGGTCGGCATGTCGGCTGTGTTGACCTGTTCGGCGTAACGAGCGATCAGTTGCAGGGCGATCAGGTTGTAGGCGCTGTAGTGGAAGGGACGCGTGCGTTCCAGCTCCATGTACATCTTGCCGGTGGTGGCGATCTGCGCGGCAACGCGGCGCGTCTGTGCGTCGTAGATCACGCGGCGCGCGGAGTCGCGATCACCCACGAACAGGTAATACGCAGCCAATTGCGCGTCGTAGTACGAGCCGTGGTTGTTATGCCAGACGTTCTCTTCGTGGCCGGTCGTACTGTTGACCATCCAGTTGGCAAAGTCCGAATACCACTTGCGCAGCGCGGTCACCTCGCTGTTGGTGAGCTCGCCGCTCGGCGCAATCAGCGCAACGGAGTCGATCACACGCCACATGTCGGCCATGTCGATGAGGCCCGTGCCGCGCCCGTCCACCACGCCGATGATCGCCTGACCGAAGCGCAGGTTGGGGTTCATGCGCGTTTCCGGTTTGAGGAACCAAGTGCGGATGACTTCGGCCGCCTGCTTGGCGTACTTGGCGTCCCCGGTAAAGTAATACGCCAGGCCCAGGTTCTGGGCGGCATTGATCATCGTGCCCTTGCGATTGGCGTCGGTGTAATCGGGGTTCTTGGAGTCCGGATTGGTCTGGCCGTCCTTGCGGATATACGGCTTGCCGTCCGGTGTGGCGGGGTTCGGCCACCAGTACGGGCCACGGCTGATGTAGTCGTGCATGTCGCCGCTGGGCGGCGCGACCTTCTTGTTCATGACCGTTTCGGGCGTGGCGGTGAGCGCCTTGTCGGCGGCGGCCTTCAGCGTATCCCAGGCCGGCTTGAGTTCAGCGTCCGCAAAGTTGCTGCTCTGCAGGCGTTGCTTGGTGACGGCGAGATAGGCCGGATCGAGCGTGACCAGGGTCGGCTGGACGAACGATGCGTCCGACGACGAGGTGCTGCTACTGCTGCCGCCAGTTCCGCCTCCTGGCGCCGGGTCGGCGGCATTGCTGCTGCCACATGCGCTCAGCGCGACCGCCAGCGCCACCGTGGCGGCGCCGAGCGTCAGATGTTGTGCCCACTTCATGCTCATTTCTTTGGTCTCCTCTTGGTTGAAAACGACATCGGCATATCGCTGATACGAACAGAAATAGCGCGCCAGCAGTAATCGCTTACCAAGGCACGGCAACGCGAACATGCATACATGTCGACGGCATGGAAGAGCGCAATCCTCTGCCGGAGTAAAACGTTTAACAATACGGGTTCACTTGTATGTCAAATGCAACGGCTCATGACAAAGGCGTTTTGGAACCGGGCTCATCTTTGTCGCGCAAAGGCGCGGATGCGGACACTGGCGAAGCAAAAAAACCGACGCGACTGGCGTTGCTCGCCATCGGTCATTGGAAGTCAGTCGGTCGACGGGATGGCACTACGCGGATTGACTGCAGTGTTCGGTAATTGAGGAATCTGTTCTGCGCGCCATGGGCGTCGCGTTATGCTGCAGGTGCACGCACAACCGGCTGCGTGCGTCGCGAGCCGCAATCATGGACCCACATTCCGAACTCAAGCCTTACCAGTTGCAGTACCTGATTGCGGTCGCCGAACAAGGCAGCCTGCGGCAGGCGGCACAGACATTGGGTGTGTCGGCGTCGGCCGTCAGCAAGGGCATCAAGGAACTGGAAGACGTGGCCGGCGTCGCCCTTTTCGAACGACAGGCTCGCGGCTATCTGCTGTCGCCCGCCGGGCGCCTGCTACTGGCGCGGGCGCGCACCATCACGGCCGAAATGAGTGCCGCGCTGCGCGAACTCAACGGCTTGCAGGCCGACGTCATCACCGAGATGTCGATCGGCATTACGCCGTGGATCATCCACACGATCCTGCCCGCAGTGCTGCAGCGGTTTTCGGAGGTGCGCCCGGACGTGCGCCTGCGCATCCATGAAGTGCTGGGCACCGATTACCGCAGTCTGCGCGATGGAGGGATCGACGTGGCCATCGGGCTGTCGCCCGGGGACGAAGCGGCGAGCGAATTCGTCGTCCGCCCGCTGTTCTCCTATGAACAGGCCGTGGCCTGCCGCACGGGACACCCGTGCGCCAACGCGCGCACGTTGGAGAGCCTTTCGGGGCAGGGCTGGATACTGAGCCACAACCTGGAGCAGTACGGCTCGCCGTTCCGCGAATTCTTTGCCGCCAATTACAGCGAACTCAAACCGGGCGAGCGGCCAGCCACGCTGCATTTCACGCGCGCTGCGATGGCGGCCATGTACATCGTCGAGAACACCGACCTGTTGTCGATCCTGCCGTGGCCACTGGTGGAGGCGATGCGCAGCCGCTACCGCATTGCGGTGGTGCCGCTGCGCGACAAGATCATGGAGCGGCACACCAGCTTCATCACCCGCCGCAATACCGCATGCAATGGCGCCATCGGGCAGTTCGTCGACGTGCTGATGGCCGTGGTGCAGGAGGCGACCGAGCGGCGCGACGATGCGTGGTTGCGCATCTCGCGCGCGGTCGATCTGATTCGTCGCTGAAGCGCGCCCCTCAGTCCTGCAGAGACGAGAGGAACTGCCGCAACTCGGCCGTCTGCGGATTGCCGAACAACGCGTCCGGCGAGCCCATCTCGTGGACGCGCCCCTGATGCATGAAGATCACGCGGTCGGCCACCTTGCGCGCGAAATTCATCTCGTGCGTCACCATCAGCAGCGTCATGCCTTCGTTGGCGAGTGACTCGACTACGCGCAGGACTTCGCCGACAAGCTCGGGGTCGAGCGCGCTGGTGATCTCATCGCACAACAGCACCGCCGGGTCCATCGCCAGCGAACGCGCGATGGCCACGCGCTGTTGCTGCCCGCCGGAGAGCTGGTCGGGCATGGCGTCGAATTTCTCTGCCAGCCCCACACGCTCCAGCAACTGACGGGCGCGCGATTCGTTGTCCTTGGTGTTCTTCCGCTTTACCAGATGCGGAGCGAGCATCACGTTGCGGCCGACCGACAGGTGCGGAAAGAGATTGAAGCTCTGGAAGATCATGCCGACGCGCTGGCGCAGTTCGCGCATGGCCATTGCGCTCTCGTAGAGCAAGGGCTTGCCGTCGACGGTGAGCGAGCCTTCCTGGAACACTTCCAGCCCATTGATGCAGCGGAGCAGCGTGCTCTTGCCGGAGCCGCTCTTGCCGATGATGGCGATGACCTCGCCGCGCTTGACGTCGAGGTCGATGCCCTTGAGCACTTCATGCGTGCCGTAGGACTTGCGCAAGGCCGAGATGCGCACGATCGGCGCACCCACCTGCGTGTGCGGCGTGGCCAGCAGGCTGTCGTTGGCGGCGGGTTCAGCGATGGCCGACATTGAGTTTCCTTTCGAGGGAACGGGCGTAGAGAGAAACCGGGAAGCACAGCCCGAAGTAGAGCAATGCCACGCAGCCGTACACGAGCAAGGGCGCATACGTGACGTTGGCAATCATGCCGCCGGCCTTGGTCAGTTCGACGAAGCCGACCACCGAGGCCAGCGCCGTGCCTTTGATGAGTTGCACCAGAAAGCCGACCGTGGGCGGCACGGCGATGCGCACCGCCTGTGGCAGGATCACGTGCGTGAGCTGCTGGCCGAACGACAGCGCGAGGCTGCGTGAAGCCTCCCACTGTCCGCGCGGAATGGCTTCGACGCATCCGCGCCAGATGTCGGCCAGATAGGCCGACGCGTACAAGGTCAGGGCCAGGCCCGCCGACACCCACGCCGAGGTGTTGAAGCCCATCAGCGCCAGTCCGAAGTACAGCAGGAACAACTGCATCAGCAATGGCGTGCCCTGAAACAGTTGCACGTATCCCGCGATCAAGCGGTTGGGGGTTGGCCGTCCCATCAGGCGCACCACCAGCAGGGCGGCGCCGACAACACCGCCGCCGATGAACGCCACCAGCGACAGTGCGACTGTCCATCGCGCGGCCAGTAGCAGGTTGCGCACGATGTCCCACAGCGTAAATTCGATCATGGCGTCCTCGTCAGCGACCGAACAGGAAGCGCGCCCCGGCCCAGTTGAGCAGGCGACGCAGTGCGATGGCGAGCGCCAGATACATCAGCGTACCGATGATGTAGGCCTCGAACGCGCGGAAGTTGCGGCTTTGGATCAGGTTCGTGGCAAAGCTCAGTTCTTCGGTCGATATCTGGCCGCACACGGCCGAGCCCAGCATCACGATGGTGATCTGGCTCACCAGCGCGGGCCATACCTTCTTGAACGCCGGCGGCAGCACGATGTGGATGAAGGTCTGCGTGCGCGTCAGCGCCAGACTGAGCCCCGCTTCGATCTGGCCGCGCGGCGTGGCCTGAATGCCGGCGCGGATGATCTCGGTGGCATAGGCGCCGAGGTTGACCACCAGCGTCAGCATCGACGCGGTGAGCGGCGTCAGCTTTACCCCTGCGGCGGGCAGGCCGAAGAAGATGAAGAACAACTGCACGATGAAGGGCGTATTGCGGATGAGTTCGACATAGGTGCCGACCACCCAGCGCAACGCCAGCGGTCCATGCATGCGTGTCCACGCGCACAACACCGCGACGAGCATGCCCACGACGGTCGCCACCGCGGTGAGGCCGACGGTGAGTGCCGCGCCTCTGAGCAGCATGGGCCACTGCACGAGGATGGGAAGAAACTGAAGTTCGATATGCATGGAATATCAACCATGGCCGACGCGCGCCGGCATCAGTCGAACACGGGGAGCGAATGCGCTCCCCGCGCGCGGGGGTGAATCAGAGCGGCAGGTCGCCCGTGTCGCGCTTGAGCCACTTCTGCGACAGCTTGCTGAGTGAGCCGTCGGCCTTGGCGGCGAGGATGATCTCGTTGACCTTGGCGCGCAGCGCGTCCTCTCCCTTGGCGATACCGATGAAGCACGGGCTGTCACGCAGCAGCAGCTTGAATTCGGCACCCAGTTGCGGCTGCTTCTGAGACAGCACGCCGATGTTCGAGACGCTGGTGGCGATGACCTGGGTCTGGCCCGAGGCAAATGCAGCCGTGGTGGCGGCCTGGTCTTCGAAGCGCTTGACGATGACGGTGGGCGGTGCGAGCTGGGCGAGCATTTCGTCTTCCATCGCGCCGCGCGTGACCGCCACGGTCTTGCCCGACAGATCGGCGAAGCTCTTGATGTTCACGTCCTTGGTGGCGAACACGCCTTGGTAGAAGGGCGCATAGGCATGGCTGAAATCGATGACCTTGGCGCGCTCTTCGTTGCGGCCCAGCGTGGAGATGACCAGGTCGACCTTCTTCGTCTGCAGGTACGGAATGCGGTTGGCGCTGACCACGGGAACCAGTTCAACCTTGGCGCCGAGCTTGGTGGCGATGAGGGTCGCCATGTCGATGTCCAGGCCCTGCGGCTTCATGTCGAGACCGGCAAAACCGTAGGGTGGGTAATCGGTGGGGATGCCGATCTTGATGGTCTTGGACTTGGTGATGTTGTCCAGTGCGCTCTGGGCATGAGCCGGGGCCCAGGCCAGCGAGAGGACGGCCAGCCCGAGGGCGGCGAGAAAACTGCGCTTGGTGGTAGTCATCGACGGAGATCCTTCCGGTGTTGAACGAAACGAAAAAGTCCATGACGCTCCCCACTGTCGTGCAGTGGGAGGCGCGGCAGAGACGGGCACCCCGGGTTGGGGCGATGCTGCAAACTGTTGAGCACGTGAGCACTTTCCATACCAATGCTGGCCAGCGATTTCATGCGTTTGAGGTCGCGCAAAGCGCGCGATGCAAGAGGTCCACGCCATCGATCAGATCGACGCAATCCATCGCCTCGTGTGCGTTGTGAGAACCGTTGGCGTTGCGCACGAAGACCATTGCAGAAGGGATGCCGGCGTTGGCGAACACGGCCGCGTCGTGACCCGCGCCGCTCGGTATGCGTTCGACTGGTGCGCCGCGCGCGACGGCGGCCGCTTCGATGCGCGCAATCCAGGCCTCGTCCATGCGCGCGGGCGCCGATCGAATGCTCTCGTCGAACTCAAAGCGCACGCCACGCGCCTTTTCGACGGCGCGGCACTCGTCGAGCATCAGCGCGTGGAAGCGTTCGAGCGTGTCGGCGTCCTGGCTGCGGACTTCGAAGCTGAACTCCAGTTCGCCGGGAATCACCGAAACGGCGTGCGACTGCACCTGTGTAGTGCAGATGCCCGTAGTCATCACCAGATCCATGCCCATCTGCAGCAGTACGCGCCAGTGTTCATCCATGCGTGCGAGCAGGTCGGCCGTGGCAAGCACGGCGTCGTGGCGCAGCCAGCGCGGCACGGCGCCGGAGTGGCCGGTCTCGCCCACGCAACGGACGCGGGTGTAGCGCAGGTTTCCGCGGATGCCGGTGACGACTGCCGAAGGCCAGCCTCGCGCCACCATTACCGGGCCTTGTTCGATGTGGACTTCGAGCCAGGCCGCAATGTCGCCGGGCGCGACCAAGGCTTCGCCACGTGCGACGGCGTCAACATCTACGCCGCTGCGCGCCATCGCTTCGCCGAGCGTGCCGTGCCCACTGCGATGCCGGAGCGCGAGCGCGCTGGCGGGCAACTTGCCGAGCAGCGCAAGCGAACCGGTATAGGCCTTGCCGTACCACGCGCTCTCTTCAGCGCGCAGCGCCAGCACGCGCACAGGTGGCGCTGCCTGCGGCGCGTGGCGCAGGCGATCGAGCACCAGCATGCCGGCCACGACACCGGCCAGACCGTCGTAGTTGCCACCGAGCGGCACGGAGTCCAGGTGCGAGCCGATGACGACGGGCGCTTCGGTGCGCGCATCGTTCGGCAGGCGTATCCACACATTCTGGAAGCGGTCGCGCTCGGTCGTGAATCCGAGTGCGGCGGCGTGCGTTTCGATGGCCTGTGCCGCGCGTTCTTCACCTTCGCCGTAGCTCTCGCGCGTGATGCCTTCGCCTTCGCGCGTGAGGGCGGCGATATCGTCGATGATGGCTTGGGCCAGCGCTTCCTGTGATTTCAGTGGCGCCTTCATGCGCTCACCCCGCCGTGTTCCACCGACCAGCGCACGGGGTCGGCGCGGAAGGCTTCGAGTGTGCGGACTTCGCTCCCATTGAGTGCGCCGGAGGCGAGCAGTGCATCGTGCAGGTGCGCCCAGGTGCACAGCGCATGCATGGAGAGCGCGTGCTCGGTGAGCAATTCGCGGCTCTTGGGATAGATGGCGTAGTCAACGAGAACGAGGCAGTCGGCGATACGGGCGCCCGTGCCGCGCAACGATTCGGCCGCGGCAACCTTGGAGCGTGCGTCGGTGGTGACGTCGTCGACGTAGAGCAGTGCGGCGTCGTTCGGCAGGCGGCCTTCAAGACGCGCCGAGTTGCCCCAGCCCATCGGCCGCTTGCGCAGGTAGAGCAGCGGCAACGCGGTGCGCTCTGCGAGCCACGCCGCCGTGGCGATGCCAGAGCTTTCCGCACCGATGATGGCGTTGATGCCGCTTGCGGCAATGAGCGGTGCCAGGGCGTCGGCGGCGAGGTCCATGATCTCGCGACGAAGGCCGACGTCGGACATCAGCAATCGGGTGTCGATGTAGACCGGACTGGCCCAGCCGGAGGTGTAGATGAACGGTTGTGCGGTGGTGATGCGGATCGCATCGAGTGCGACGAGCACTTCGGCCACGCGTGCCGAACAGGTAGGGGGTAGAAAGGACTGCATGGGCGTTTCCATTGGCGGTCTTGTCAGGGTCATAGGGCGGTTGCGTGCGAATGCGGCGCGAGGAAGCGTTCTGTCAGGCGCACCCAGTAGCTCGCCGCAATGGGCAGGATGTCGTCGTTGAAGTCGTAATGCGGGCTATGCAATGAGCATCCTCCTTCGCCGCCTTCGCCATTGCCGATGATCACGTAGCAGCCGGGGCAGGCTTCGAGCATGAAAGAGAAGTCTTCGCTGCCGGTGAGCGGACGCATGTCTGCGATCAGCGCGTCGTCGCCGAAGCTCTCGCGGATCGTGTCGTGCGCAAAACGCGTCATCGCCGGGTCGTTCTTCAGCGCGGGGTAGCGCCATTGGTATTCGACGTGCGCCGTGGCACCGAACACCTGCGCCTGTTGATGGACGAGATCGGTGATGCGTTCGCGCAGCACGGCGCGCACGTCTGGCGAGTAGGCGCGCACAGACAGATCGATGTGCGCGGTTTCGGCGATGACGTTCGAGATGGTCCCGGCCTTCAGATAACCGGCGGTGACGACCGCCATTTCGCGCGGGTCGACGTTGCGCGCGACGATCGTCTGGAGCGCTACGACGATATGCGCGGCCACGACTGCTGCGTCCGTACAGCGATGCGGCATCGAGCCATGACCGCCACGCCCCTGCACGGTAATGCGCACCGTGTCGGACGACGACATGAAGGTGCCGGGGAGCAGGCCGAACTTGCCTGCCGGAAAGCCTGGCCAGTTGTGGAAGGCGAACACGGCGTCGCAGGGGAATTTGTCGAACAAGCCTTCCTGCACCATCCTGCGTGCGCCGCCGAGTCCCTCTTCGGCCGGCTGGAAGATGAGGTTCAGCGTGCCGTCGAAGTGGCTCTTCGTCGCAAGGTGGCGCGCTGCGGCAAGCAGCGCGGCGGTGTGTCCGTCGTGGCCGCAGGCGTGCATCTTTCCCGGACGGGTGCTGGCGTAGGGCAGGCCGGTTTCTTCGTGGATGGGCAGGGCATCCATGTCGGCGCGCAGACCGAGCCGGCGTGCACCGTTGCCGTGGGTCATGCGCCCAATGACACCCGTCCCCCCAAGTCCGCGATGCACCTCATACCCGAATGACTCCAGTTGTGCCGCGACCCAGGCGGACGTGTCGGTCTCTTCAAAAGCCAGTTCGGGATGGGCGTGCAGATGGTGGCGCATGGCGATGTTCTCATCGCGCAGTGCGAGGATGTCGGGGACCAGATGTGACTGCGTTGGCATGCGAGGCAGATTCCTGTGCGGATGACGGCGTTGACGCCGACGTCGCTCGACAGGGGAATTGCGAATCGCGTTCCAGCCCATGCATCCACGAGCCATTCCACGTGCCACGGGCTTGGCGCTCAGTACGTTGTCCGCCTATAAGCGCTTGTTTGTAATAAAGAAGAACGTTCTCTCAAACGCAGGTGAGCATTGGTTGACATGATGACTTTTGGTCAATCGAGCCAAGGGCGGCGCTGTTGTGGGGCCGCTGATCACCCGTTTGGGGCGGGCCGTGCGCCGGTGGGCATGCCGCAAACTAACGTTTGCTCACCGAGCAGTCGGTGGGTTGCACGAAATGCGCGGCGAGTAGTGACAAAAGACACGCGCGATAGGTTGTGCGCCAGTTGCGGCGCACCGCGCGTCGTGCGCATGATCGATGCACGAGAAGACAAATACCAATGCGCCCGTTGGAAGATGAGGCGCCGCACACATGAATGCTGATTCCGGTAGAGATGCCCAGTCCGGGGCGAACGCGCACTTCGCCAGCGCGCCGCGCGAGCGCGACGACAGTCTGTCCGCAGGCGCTCCGTCGCCTTGCGAAGCGCTCCGCGCGCGCATGCAGGCTCGTCTGCTGAAGCTGGCGCTAACGCCGATCCTGCTGATCGCCGTGGTGCTGGTCATCGCGGCCCTCGCGTGGATCTGGCCGCGCCCCTGACCCGCGCGGCGGACGATCAATCCGACGTGGGGCAGCGGGCGTAAGCAGGGGTCTTGGCCGCGGGCGCAGCTTGAGTCCGTACGGCACGCCACCAGCGTTCGCCGGTATGCGGTGCGAGTAGGTCGATACGTTCCCCCATCCGTGGCGTGGCGACCTCAACCGAATGTTCAGCGGCGATCTGCAGCACGCGTTCGAAGGGCTCGTACCAGGCGTGCATCGCCAGATCGAAGGTGCCGTTGTGGATCGGCAGCAACCAGCCTCCGCGCAGATCGATATGTGCCTGCACGGTTTCTTCGGGCTGCATGTGCACGTACGGCCAGTTGACGTTGTAGGCGCCGGTTTCCATCAGCGTGACGTCGAAGGGGCCGAAGACTTCGCCGATCCGGGCGAAGCCGTCGAAATAGCCGCTGTCCCCGCTGAAGAAGATGCGCATGCCGCCATCGTCGATCACCCATGACGCCCACAGCGTGCGGTTGCCGTCGCTCAGGCTGCGTCCGGAGAAGTGCTGCGCAGGCGTGGCGGTGAGCCGCAAGCCATTGATCTCGATTCCCTCCCACCAGTCGAACTGGTGCACCTTGTCGCGCGGCACGCCCCAATCGATGAGTCGGTCGCCCACGCCGAGCGGCGACAGAAAGATATCCGCACGATCCGCCAGCGCCTTGATGGCCGCGTAGTCGAGGTGATCGTAATGGTCGTGCGAAAGGATCACGCCCCTCAAACGCGGAAGCTCGTCGAGCGCGATGGGCGGTGCGTGAAAGCGCTTGGGCCCGAAGAACGGAATGGGTGAGGCGCGTTCAGCGAACACCGGATCGGTGATCCACCAGCCGCCGCGCAACTTCGTCAACAGTGTCGAGTGGCCGAGGCGATACAGACTGCGATCGGGCGCGGCGTCCAGTTCGGCTCTCGTGAGCGCATGCACAGGAATCGGTGCCGACGGAACCGTGAAGTCGGGCTTGTTGAAGAAGAAATCCCACATCACCTTGCCGCCCGGTTTGGGCGCGTTCGCCGGGCGGGGCGTGGTGTTGTGGAAGCGTCCGGCGGCCCATTGGGGCGAGTCGGGGTGCTCGCCGAGAGCGGCGCGCCGAAACAGGGGAAGGGGCATGGTTATCGATCCAGCTCGTTGATCGGTGGTGCCGCAGGCGCGCCGGGGGGGCGCACCTTTGCTTAGTGTGGGCGATCGTCCGTGAGTTCAAGATGCGCCACAACTGGATGCCGTCAGAGGCGCGCTTCCTGCATGTCCAGGCGTCGCACAGCGGCCATGCAGACGTCGTCCGAAATGATGCTCGCCCGCGCCAGCCGGAAGAGCTCCTCGCGTGAGGCCCGGATGGCGGCCAGGCGCATGACGGCTTCGATCCGGGCCTGTTCGCGCAGCAGCGCCGCGTCCACCTCTCCTTCGGTCGCGCCTTCGGCCTGCAGTGCGAGGCCGGCGATCAGACGATCGGCGACCGATGTGTACAACTGGGGATCGGCGTGGGGGTTGCTGCCAACGAGTTCGTGCAGGCTCTGTTCGATGGCCTTGGCCGCGGCACGGCGCGAGGCCTGGCTCGCCAGGTCTTCCTCGGCGTGGTTTTCGTTTTCGACCGGCACGCCCAGATCGCGCAGCAGGCGAGGCAGGCCAATGCTCGCCATCACCAGCGAGAGGATGATCACGCTGGCCGCGAGAAAGATCGCCAGATCGCGTGCCGGCAGGGGCAGGTCGTCGGCGGTCATCAGGGGCAGCGTCAGCACGCCGGCCAGTGTGATTGCGCCCCGTACGCCGGCGAGCGATACCGCCAGCGTGAGCCGGAGGGACGGCTCCGGCGCCGTCCTTCCGCGCCGCAGCGCAATGCGCCGGCCGACCCACAGCGAACCCCACACCCATGCGAATCGCAGTGCCGCCAGTGCGATGTTGATGGCCAGCGCGTAGGCCAGCAGAAGCCATGGGTTATGATGGCCGGTGGATTCCACCACCGCCACGGCGCCGCGGAATATCTGCGGCAATTGCTCGCCCAGCAGCACGAACATGATCCCGTTGAGTGCAAATTGCAGCGTGTTCCAGACAGCGACGCGCTGTACCCGCGTGGTGGCCAGCGCTCGGCCGGAAAGCTCGACGTAGCTCATCGTCACGCCAGCCGAAACGGCGGCGAGAATGCCCGAGGCGTGGATGTGTTCGGCCAGCCCGTAGGCACCGAACGGAATCAGCAGGTTGAGCAAGATCTGCGGGCCCGGCTCTTCGCCGTAGCGGTGCATGAAAAGGTCCTTGCCTTTTGCCACCGCCCAGGTGAAGACCGCACCGACGGCCAGTCCGGCGACCGCTACCCAGACGAACGACAACGCGGCCGATCCGAGTGAAAACGTCCCTGTGACGGCAGCGGCCACCGCGAAACGGAACGCCACCAGACCGCTGGCATCGTTCAGCAACGACTCGCCTTCGAGCACGTGCATGATGCGCTTGGGGATCGGCACGCGCGAAGTGATGGCCGACACGGCAACCGGATCGGTCGGCGAAATGATGGCGGCCAGCGCAAATGCCATGGGTAGCGGCATGGACGGGATCATCCAGTGGATGAAATAGCCCAGGCCCAATACCGTGAAGAACACCAGCCCGAAGGCCAGTTCGATGATCGACAGCTTGTCGCGCAGCAGGCCTTCCTTGGGGATGCGCCAGCCATCCAGGAAAAGCAGCGGTGGCAGGAAGAGCAGGAAGAACACCCCCGGCTGCAAGGACACGCCGTGATTGAATACCCCCGCGATCACCGCTCCCAACCCGATCTGTACGAGCGGAACGGGCAGTGGCCACGGCAGCATGCGAACGACCATGCTGCTGGCAACGACCGCCAGCAGCATGGCCAGCGCGATCTCTATGGCTTCCATGGGAAGCATCCAGATGGTGTCGGGAGGCAGACCATACCAAGCCGCGCGCAGCTCCGAAAGCCCGGCGGCTACGTCTGTGTGTGGGGAAATGGATGTCGGCCGCGATGGACCAGAGTGGCTGGTCCCTCCGACAGGAATCGAACCTGTATTTGCCGCTTAGGAGGCGGCCGTTCTATCCATTGAACTACGGCGGGAGGCCAAGCAACGGGCGGCGCAGCGTGATAACTCGCCGCAGCGTCCGAAACCGATGGAGGTACGAGCGCCCCGAGTCCGTCGCGAGGGCGCCAAGCCTATCACAAAAACGCACTCGACCAAGGCGGCAGCCGAGGCTTGGGCGCGAGCAACCGGGGCTGACATTGATGCGGGCGGGGGTGTTGCAGGATCGCTCACGCGCCGACTACGCGCGCCCGCGCACTTGCGTGGGGCGATTGCCGGCACGTGGTGCGTAAGCCGTCGACATGCGGTGAGATGAGGTCGCCCGGCACGGCGTTGCCGCGCCGGGCCTGGTCCATGGGCCGCCGTTCCTGCCGCGTCAGGACAATGTCAGGCGGGCCAGGCGACGGTCGCGGACCGTGCGTGCCGCGCAGGCATGGCAGATCCGCGCCCGGATGCCTCAATGGCGGACTTATTGAGGTATGACGCGTGCCGACTCGCCGTTGCCTTGTACGAAGACGTTCTGCCCTACGCGCAGGCCCAGATCGGTCGGTTGGGTGACCTCGACGAGGACGCCGCTACCCAGCCGCACGAATATCTGCTGGCCCGAAATCGGGGTCTCGAAACGGCGTTGAGCTTCGGCGCCAGCCATGGTGCCGCCGATCGCGCCGGCAACCATGGCGACGTCACGCCCGGTGCCGCTGCCGATCAGACTGCCGAGGCCGACGCCGGCGATGCCGCCGACCACGGCGCCCACACCCATGTGCTGCGAACTCTGAATCTGCGTCGGCGTGATCTGCTCGATCACGCCCTTGCGGATCATCAGTTGATCCGGTTGAGGTCCCGGCGCCGCGCATGCGGTCACCACGAGCGCCACCAGCGGGGCGGCAAAACGAGAACGGAAGCTGATCGCCATTTGCATCTCCCTTGCACGACGTTGAGAGGAATGCGATTCCCGGCCCCATGCCGGGAGACCGCCCACGGACGCTGAGTCGTAATGGAGTCTAGTAGGTGAAAACGCACAAATCATGAAATGGGCGCGATTGGGCAGTCGTAGAAATGCGGGGTGCCGGCGGGGCCGTTGTCGCGCGCGTGGCCCTGTCTAGCGAGGCGAGGAGGCCGGGAAGAACATGCCACGACGGTTGTGGTGTTCCCGGGTATGGACATTCGCGGGATTCGATCCTTGCATCGGAAGGCGTCGCGGCGACGACGAAGCACGACAACGGCATGGCATGCGACGGGGGCGTGTGTGGCAGTGCTGGCGTATCGAAACGGCCAGACCCGACCCCGGCCGTCGCGTTGTTGTCGCAGGGCAGCAAAAGAGGCTTGACCGGCTCTGTCCGCGAAACGAGTCTGCCCGCAAGAGACCGCTGCAGCATTTGGCGCTGTTCTCTTCATGACCGTCGCGGCCATTCGGGAAGGGCGAGTCTTCCGTGGTCTGGCGCCGGCCGCCCAGCGCCGACTGACGTTGCCCGCAAAGCGGTGGGCGTCCTTGGTGGGCGGGCGCCGATCAGATAAAATCCCGCTTTGCGCGAATCGCCAGCGAAATCAGTATGTCACTGATTTCACATAAGGATCTTCGGCTTCAATCCGCTACCTTATGCCGTTTGCGCCCGCAACCCCGATCTACCCAAGATGCGCATTCTCCTGAGTAACGACGACGGATATTTTGCCCCCGGCATCGAAGCGCTGGCGCTCGAATTGTCGAAGGTGGCCGACATTACCGTCGTAGCGCCCGAGCGCGACCGCAGCGGTGCAAGCAATTCGCTGACGCTCGATCGCCCGCTGCAATTGCGACAGGCGCCCAACGGCTTTTATTACGTGAACGGCACGCCTACCGACTGCGTCCACCTGGCGGTGACGGGCATGCTCGATCACCAGCCGGACATGGTGGTGTCGGGCGTGAACCATGGCGCCAACATGGGTGATGACACGATCTACTCAGGCACTGTGGCGGCCGCGACCGAAGGGCATCTGCTTGGCGTGCCGTCGATTGCCGTATCGCTGGTGGGACGCAACGCTTCCCGCTTCGAAACGGCTGCCGTGGTGGCCCGCCAATTGGTGGAGCGCTTCATGGCGCAGCCGCTGGACGAGCCGTGGCTGCTGAACGTCAATGTCCCCGATGTGCCCTTGCAGGAGGTCAAAGGCTTCCAGACCACCCGCCTGGGGCGCCGTCATCGCGCTGAACCGGTCGTGCGGGACCGGAATCCTCGCGGGGAGACCATTTTCTGGGTCGGTGCGGCCGGGCCCGCGCAGGACGCCGGCGATGGTACCGATTTCCATGCCGTGGCCGATGGCTACGTATCGGTGACGCCGCTACAGATCGACCTCACACAGGTGGCTCGCATCGGCCACGTTACCCGCTGGCTGTCACGATGATGACCAAATTGCAAGGTTCGGGCATGACCTCGGCCCGCACACGGACCCGGATGATCGAGCGCTTGCGCGAGCAGGGTATCCGCGACGAGCAAGTGCTTTCCGCGATGCATCAGGTGCCGCGCCACGCGTTCGTCGAAGAGGCGCTGGCCTCGCGCGCCTATGAAGACACCGCGTTGCCGCTGGGCTTCCAGCAAACCATATCGCAACCTTTCGTCGTCGCCCGCATGATCGAACTGCTCGCTGCCGGCGGGCGAGCGCTGGGCAAGACGCTGGAGGTCGGCGCCGGCTGTGGCTATCAGGCCGCCGTGCTGTCCTACATGGCGTCCGACGTCTATGCGGTCGAACGCATCGCCAAGCTGCTCGCCAAGGCGCGAGAGAACCTTCGGCCGCTGCGTCTGCCCAATGTTCGACTCAAGCATGCCGATGGCAGCGTCGGCTTGCCCGAAGTGGCGCCTTTCGATTCGATCATCCTTGCGGCGGCGTCTGCTTCGGTGCCGCATGCGCTGTTGCAGCAACTGGCGCCGGGTGGGCGCCTGGTGATGCCGCTGGGCAACGCGGACCAGGTGATCCTGCTGGTCGAAAAGAATGCCAACGGTACGGTGCGTGAAACGCGTCTGGATGCGGTACGGTTCGTACCGCTCCTGCCTGGAACGGAATGAACGGAAAAGCATGAATCTCGACAGCCTGAATATCGTGCGCGGCGCATCGCGCTTGTGGGTGCCGATTGTCTTGGCGGGCCTTCTGGCCGCCTGCGCCAGCTCGGCGCCGAAGGCTCCGGTCGAAACTCGCGGCCCTGGGGGAGTCGCCGCAGCGAGTACCGCTGTCACGCCGCCCGTGGTGCCGCCGACGGCTCGCCCCGGTTACCACATCGTCAAGCGCGGCGAGACGCTCTACAGCATCGCGCGCGAATACGGACAGACGTTCGCCGACGTGGCGGCCTGGAATAATCTGTCGAATGCGGCTGTCATCGAGGTTGGCCAGGAATTGCGCATCACGCCGCCCGACAGCAGCAACGTCAATGTCGTGAAAGCGCCGAGCATCGAGGTGCGTCCCATCGAGGGGATGTCCTCGACGCCGGCACCCGCCGGATCGCCTTCCGTCGCGACGCCGGACGCCTCGACCAAGTCGACGCCGCGCGGTGGTCGAGTGGCATATTCGCAGCAGGCGTGGAACGATGTTCAGACGGGGACGCCGCCGTTGCCCGCTCCATCGGTGGCGCCGGCCGTACCGGCTGTCGCCGCGCCTGCATCGGTGGCGGGCGCTCCTTCGGCAGCGGCCACCAAGGCGGATGAGCCGCCCGCGACGGCCTCGGGCGACGACGGGATTGAATGGATGTGGCCCGCGACGGGCAAGGTCGTCGCCACCTTCAACGACACGACCAACAAGGGTGTCGATATTGCGGGCTCGGCGGGACAGCCGATCATGGCCGCAGGGGCAGGTACGGTGCTTTATGTCGGTTCGAGCTTGCGCGGTTACGGAAACCTCGTCATCATCAGGCACAACAACGCCTTTCTGAGTGCGTACGCGCACAACAAGGAAATTCTCGTAAAAGAAGGGCAGACGGTTCAGAAGGGCCAGAAGATCGCGTCGATGGGTGACAGCGATGCCGATCGGGTAATGTTGCATTTCGAGATCCGCCGGCAGGGCAAACCTGTCGATCCTACGAAGTACTTACCCCAACGCTGAGGGCTTGTATGTTCGATCCGGCTTTCCTCGATGATGCGGAAGACAAAGAACCGGATCTGCCCCCGGAACTGGAAGCGTTCGCGGAAACGCGGCCAGCCGTCCCCGAAAACGAATTCCTCAATGACGTTACGCAGATCTACCTGAACGAGATCGGCGTCAATCCACTGCTCACCGCCGAAGAAGAAGCCGCCCTTGCACGTCGTGTGCGCAAGGGCGATTTCGAGGCCCGCCAGAAGATGATCGAGCGCAACCTGCGCCTGGTCGTCAACATCGCCAAGCATTACCTCAACCGTGGCATTCCGCTGCTCGACCTGGTCGAAGAGGGCAACCTTGGCCTGATGCATGCGCTGGAAAAGTTCGATCCCGAACGGGGTTTCCGTTTTTCGACCTACGCCACATGGTGGATCCGGCAGAACATCGAACGCGCGATCATGAATCAGTCGCGCACGATCCGGCTACCGGTGCATGTGGTGAAAGAACTGAATCAGGTTCTGCGTGCGCAGCGCCAACTGGAGGCACGCAGCGGCGCGACCACCAATATCGAATCGATTGCCGAGCGCCTGCAGCGTCCGGTGGATGAGGTCCGCGCGATCCTCGCGCTGAACGAGCACACCGCTTCGCTCGATGCGCCGCTGGACATCGATCCGAATCTTTCAATCGGCGAGTCGCTTGCCGACGACCAGGCAGAAAGCCCGGAAACATCCATTCATACCAATGAGGTCGAAACCCTTATCCGGGAATGGATCTCGCAATTGACTGACAAGCAGCGCCTCGTTATCCAGTACCGTTATGGCCTGGACGATGTCGAGGTCCAGACACTCGAAGACCTGGCCGCCCAGTTGGGTCTCACCCGCGAGCGCGTGCGCCAGATTCAACTCGAAGCGCTGGCGCAACTGCGGCGCATCCTCAAGCGACGCGGAGTCTCACGGGACGTGCTGCTGTAAGCGTTGCCCCGCGATGACGCACTGATTACGCCAGGCCGGACGCGCGGCGACGCGCCCTCCGGCTGCCCCGCCTTTCACCTCTATCCCTCTCACACCTTGGGCGAAGCTGTCTCAGCAGCGGGTCCGCTTTCGGATTCGCGTGAGGGCACCGGGCTGGTGGGGAGCTTTTCTGAGCCCGGCGCGGCGGACGGCGTCGGCGCGCCCGCAGGCGTTCGCGCGTGGTTCCACCACAAGGTTGCAGCCATGCAGGCGGCCAGCGCCGCAGAAGCGGCCAGGCGCCACGGGCGTGTGCTGTCACGTTTTGCGTAGCCGGCATCTTCGATGGCTCGGGCGACATGACGCGACGTGACAGTCCGCGTGTTGTCGGCGAATGCTGCCATCAGGCTCTTGTCGGCGAGGATGTTGACGCGCCGGGTCAGGCCGCGCGATGCGCGTGCAAGCCGTCGAAGGGGCGCGCCCGTAAACAGGTCGGGGCCGCGATACCCGGCGGTGTGCAATCGCGAGCGCAGGTAGTCGGCAGTGTCGCGGAGATCCAGTGGGGCCAACCGGAAACTATGCGTGATGCGCTCGGCCAGCGACCGCATGTCGCGCCGGGTCAGCAGGGCGTCCAGTTCGGGTTGGCCGAACAGCACAATCTGCAGCAGCTTGTGCGTGGACGATTCGAGGTTCGAGAGCAGGCGCACCAGTTCGAGCGAGGCAGGAGGCATGGCGTGCGCCTCGTCCACGATCAGCACCACGCGGGATTGCGCTGCGTAAAGTGCGATGAGCTTCTGCTCGATCAGGCGAAGCGGGGCAGGCGTGTCGTGTGCGCCTTCGCCCAGTTCGAGCAGGATCACCTGCTGCAATTCGTCCGGTGCCAGGCTCGGGTTGGCCAGATAGATGGTCTTGACCTGTTCAGGCAGCCGCTCGATCAGCATTCGGCACAGCATGGTCTTGCCGACGCCTACCTCGCCGGTGACGCGGACGATGCCTTCTTCATGCGTCACGGCGAAGACCAGCGCATCCAGTATTGCCTCTCGCTGCGCACCGCCGAAGAAATATCCGGTATGCGGCGTGATGCGGAACGGGGGTTCGTTCAGCCCGAAATGGTCGAGATACATAGATAGCGCAGTCGCAGTCGTTGCCGTTCCGTATCGGTCGAATGGGGTGCCGGCCGTAGGTATTCCGGCCGCATTCCCGTCCCGGAGCATAGCGCGATCGGGCGAGTGCGGCGCGTTCGGACAGCTTGTTCAGAAAATTCGACTTTAGTGTTCCGCCAAAAGCGGCTGTCCGCGCATGTTTGCCTCATGAAGTCGGTCTATGAGGCATGCTAAAATCCGCAATTGTCCAAGAAAACCATACTCATTTGACGATCGAATCCTGCCCTGTGCAAAGTCCGGATGCACCCTTGGTGCGTCTGCGCGATGTGCAGTTTTCGTATGGACCTCGCCAGGTGCTGCGCGGTGTCGACCTCGACATTCCCCGCGGCAAGGTCGTGGCCATCATGGGGGGCTCCGGCAGCGGCAAGACGACCTTGCTGCGCATGATCGGCGGCCAACTGCGGCCCCGGAGCGGCGAGGTGCGCGTGTGCGACAGCCTGGTGCCCGAGCTCGGGCGCAGGGATCTGTACGCGCTGCGCCGTCGCATGGGCATGCTGTTCCAGTTTGGCGCGTTGTTCACCGATGCTTCGGTGTATGACAACGTGGCCTTCCCGATGCGGGAACATACCGATCTGCCCGAGTCCATCATCCACGACCTGGTGATGATGAAGCTCCATGCCGTTGGCCTGCGTGGCGCGGCCCGCCTCAAGGTACCGGAACTCTCCGGCGGTATGGCACGGCGCGTGGCGCTGGCGCGCACCGTGGCGCTCGACCCCCAGTTGATCATGTACGACGAACCCTTCACCGGGCTCGATCCGATCTCGCTTGGTGTCATCGGCCAACTGATCCGCCGGCTCAACGACGCACTCGGTGCGAGCTCGATCGTCGTGACGCACGACATCCAGGAATCGCTGCAGATCGTCGATTACATTTATTTCCTGTCCGAAGGACGGGTGGTCGCCCAAGGTACGCCGGACGAGATCCGCGCTTCGACCGATCCGTGGGTTCACCAGTTCGTGTGGGCCGAGGCGGACGGCCCGGTGCCGTTCCAGTACCCGGTATCCAAGCCGTATGCCGAATCGCTGTTGGGGGATGCGCATGTTTGAACTGGTGGGCGCGGGCTTTCGCGCCATCGGCAGCCGGGTGGTCAACGGCATCTGGCGCATCGGCTTCTGCGCGCGCTTTTTCGGCACGCTGCTGATCCTGTCGGGGACGTCGTTCCGGCGCCCGCGCCTGACGATTCGCGAGATCTACTTCTCGGGCGCGCTGTCGCTGATCATCATCCTCGTATCGGGCCTCTTCGTCGGCATGGTGCTTGGGCTGCAAGGCTACGACACGCTCCAGCGTTTCGGTGCCGCCGACGCGCTGGGTCCGTTTGTTGCGCTGTCGCTGCTGCGCGAGCTGGGGCCGGTGGTGGCCGGGCTGCTGTTCGCCAGCCGTGCAGGTTCGGCGATCACCGCCGAAATCGGTCTGATGAAAGCCACCGAACAGCTATCGGCCATGGAAATGATGGCGGTGAACCCGATCGCCCGCGTGGTGGCGCCACGCTTCTGGGGCGGGGTGATCTCGATGCCGCTGCTGGCCGCGCTATTCTCGGCCATGGGCATCCTGGGCGGCTACATCGTCGGGGTGATCGCCATCGGCGGCGACAGTGGCACGTTCTGGTCGCAGATGCAGGCTTCGGTGGATTTCCACCACGACGTGATCAACGGCGTCATCAAGAGCTTCGTCTTTGGCGTGGCGGTGTCGCTGATTTCGGTATTCGAAGGTTTTGACGCCCAGCCGACGGCTGCCGGCGTTTCGCGCGCTACGACGCGCACCGTGGTCATTTCATCGCTGGCCGTGCTGGCGCTGGATTTTGTCCTGACCTCTCTCATGCTCAGAGGCTGAAATAATGAATCGTTCCATCATCGACCTGTGGGTCGGTATTTTCGTGACGCTGGGTCTGCTCGCGCTGCTGTTCCTGTCGCTGCGGGTCGGCAATATCAATGGCTCCCAGTTGTATCAACCGTACGAACTGAAAGCCGACTTCGACAACATCGGCGGGCTCAAGGTGCGCGCCCCGGTACGCAGCGCCGGCGTCGTGGTGGGTCGCGTGGAGTCTATCGCGCTGGACAAGAGCACGTTCCAGGCCGTGGTGACGATGAAGATCGATGGTCGCTATGTATTCCCGCGCGACACCTTTGCCACCATCAATACATCGGGCCTGCTCGGCGAGCAGTACGTGGGCTTTGACCCGGGCGGCGATCCCCAGGATCTGAAGGCCGGCGACGTGATCAAGAAAACGCAATCGGCGGTGGTGCTCGAAAAGCTCATCAGCCAGTTCATGTTCAGCAAGGCCGAAGAAGGCTCATCCAAGTAAAAAATGACGGTGAAGGCTCGCCCGATGCAACGACTCACGACGTTTCTGGCCGCCGGTCTGCTGGTGGCCCTGACCGGTTGTGCCACGACCGGAAGCAACCCGAGGGACCCGTTCGAGCCCTTCAACCGGGACATGTACAACTTCAACTCGTCGCTGGACAGAACGTTCATCAAACCGGTGGCCGAGGCTTACGTGGATGTGACGCCGCGTCCGGCGCGGGTGAATGTCTCGAACTTCTTCGGTAACCTCGCCGACATCTGGATCGGCGTGAATAACCTCCTGCAGGGCAAGCCGGGCGATGCGGCAAGTGACCTCGGGCGCGTGGTGGTCAATTCCACGGTCGGCATTCTTGGCTTCTTCGATATCGCTTCGGAAATCGGCCTGGACAAGCACGACGAAGACTTCGGCCAGACGCTCGGCGTCTGGGGCGTGGGCGATGGCCCGTTTCTGGTGCTGCCGCTGTTCGGCCCGCGAACCACGCGCGACGCGTTCGGTCTCATTCCTGACACGTATGCCGCGCTGCCGGGCTACATCGACGACATTCCGACCCGCAACATCGTACGCGGCGTAGGTTTCGTGAGCCTCCGCGCCGATTTGCTCGGAACCGAGACCACCTTGTCCGAAGCCGCGCTGGATGAATACTCCTTTGTCCGCGATTTCTACCTGCGCCGCCGGGCCAACCTGATCCGTGACGGCAGGCGGGTGCGCGACGACGACGCCATGACTACGCCTCCGGTGCTGCTGGCTGCGAGCACGGGCTACCTGACCACGCGCCGCCTCGCGCTGGTCGAACTGGACCGCCAGTTCGCCACGCCGGCCGCCGAGTGACCATTTTCAGAAAAGGAATAAACGCATGTTTCGATTTCTCCGCTACGCCGCCCTGGCCCTCGCTGTCGTCGCCGCGCCTGCCTTCGCGCAGGAAGCGCCGGACGCCCTGATCAAGCGGGTCACCGGTGAAGTCATCGATATCATCAAGAACGACAAGGCCATCCAGTCCGGCGACACGCGTCGCGCAGTCGAATTGATCGAGCAGAAAGTGCTGCCGAATTTCGATTTTCAGCGCATGACCGCGCTGGCAGCAGGCCGTGAATGGCGCAACGCAACGCCGGACCAGAAAACCCAGTTGGCCCGCGAGTTCCAGACCCTCCTGGTGCGCAGCTATTCGAACGCGCTCACGCAATACAAGAACCAGACCATCGACTTCAAGCCGCTGCGCATGCAGGCGTCCGACACCGAAGTCACCGTGCGCACTGAAGTCCGCCAGCCGGGCGCCAAGCCGATCGGCATCGACTACGATCTCGAAAAGATCGACGGCGGCTGGAAGGTCTTCGACGTGATCGTCGCCGAAGTGAGCCTGGTCACCAACTACCGTGATACTTTCGCGCAGGAGATCAAGGCGGGCGGCATCGACGGCCTGATCAAGTCGCTGCGCACCAAGAACGAACAACTGGCCGCCAAGCAGGGCGACGCCGGCAAGAAATAAGGCACGATGATCCTTGAACGCGACGGTGTCCTCGTCATCGAAGGCGCCATGACTACCGATACCGCCAACCTGCTGTTGCAGCACGGTGAGCCCCTGGTGACGGCGGCGGATCGTACGCTCGATCTGTCCGCCGTCGGCGAGGTGGACTCTTCGGCACTGGCGCTGGTGTTGGCCTACATGCGCGCCGCGCGCAAGGCGGGCCGGCGTTTCAGCGTCATCAACGCCCCGCAGACCTTCCTCAGCCTCGCTGCGCTCTACGACGTGAGCGAGGTGTTGCTGCTGCCTTCAGCCACCGTCGAGGCCGGTGCCTCTCATGCTGTCTGAAGTATCCGGCCCGGCGATCCGGGTCGAAGGCGCGGTCAAGCGCTACGGTGACCTGACCGCGCTGGCCGGCGTCGGCCTTGAAATCCACCAGGGCGAGTTCTTCGGACTGCTCGGCCCCAACGGCGCGGGCAAGACGACGCTCATCTCCTCGCTTGCTGGCTTGAATCGCCTCACTCAAGGGCGTATTTCGGTGCTCGGGAGCGATGTGGTCGACGACTACCGCGAAGCGCGCCGCAAGCTCGGTATCGTCCCGCAGGAGTTGGTCTTCGACCCGTTCTTCACGGTGCGCGAAATGCTGCGTATCCAGTCCGGCTACTTCGGGCTGCGCCGCAACGACGACTGGATCGACGAACTGCTCGCCAGCCTCGATCTCACCACCAAGGCCGATGCCAATATGCGCGCGCTCTCCGGGGGCATGAAGCGTCGGGTATTGGTGGCACAGGCGCTGGTGCACCGTCCGCCGGTCATCGTGCTGGACGAGCCCACCGCCGGCGTCGACGTCGAACTGCGCCAGGGCTTGTGGCATTTCATCCGCAAGCTCAACGCCGATGGTCACACCATCGTGTTGACCACGCACTATCTTGAAGAGGCCGAAACCCTCTGCAACCGCATCGCCATGCTCAAGGCAGGGCGAATCATTGCGCTCGATACCACCGCCAACATTCTTGCCCGCGTGAGCACACGCACACTGCGCGTCCAGGTCAGCGCTGGCGGTACGCTGCCGCAGGAACTGGCAACGCGCCTCATGCGGCAGGACGGCAACCTGATGACTTTTGGTTTCGACAACTACGAGCAGATCGAGCCGATGCTGCGCAGCCTGCGCGAAGCCGGCTACGTGCTGGCGGACATCGAAGTCGCCAAGCCCGATCTCGAACAAGCCTTTGTCGATATGCTGCGCAGGGGCTGACATGAACGCTTTTCCGACCCTGCTCTATAAAGAGATGCTGCGTTTCTGGAAGGTCGCCTTCCAGACCGTGGCCGCACCCGTGCTGACGGCCGTGCTGTATCTGCTGATCTTCTCGCACGCCTTGTCCGGCCGCGTGCAGGTGTACGAAGGGGTCAGCTACACGAGCTTCTTGATCCCCGGGCTGGTGATGATGTCGGTGCTGCAGAATGCATTCGCCAACAGTTCGTCGTCGCTCATCCAGAGCAAGATCACCGGCAACATCGTCTTCGTGCTACTGCCGCCGATCTCGTACCGTGAGTTCTACTTTGCCTACGTGATCGCATCGGTGGTGCGCGGCACCGTGGTCGGCGTCGGCGTCTGGCTGGCGTCGTTGCCCTTTGCCCTGACCCCTATCGCGTATCCGCTGTGGGTCATCGGTTTCGTGCTGCTCGGCGGCGCGATTCTCGGCACGCTGGGTATCATCGCCGGCATCTGGGCGGACAAGTTCGACCAGCTTGCAGCGTTCCAGAACTTCCTGATCATGCCGCTGACCATGCTCTCAGGCGTGTTCTATTCCATTCATTCGCTGCCGGAATTCTGGCAGCGGGTCTCGCATCTGAACCCGTTTTTCTTCATGATTGACGGTTTCCGCTACGGCTTCTTCGGGACTTCGGACGTCTCGCCCTGGTTGAGCCTCGCCATCGTTGGCGCGGCGACGGTGGCGTTGGCCTGTCTGTGCCTGATGATGCTGCGGCGCGGCTACAAACTCAGAGGGTAGGGCGCAGCGCGCCCGTCGCATCCACACATGTTCCAGGCAACAGAAATCAAACGTCTCATCGAGCAGGGGCTGTCCTGCGAATTCGTCGCGATCGAAGGCGACGACGGCGTTCACTTTACCGGCATCGTCGTCAGCGCGAGCTTCGACGGCAAGCCACGCGTGCGTCAGCATCAGGCCGTGTACGCCACGCTGGGGCCCCTGATGGGCAATGAAATCCACGCCCTGCAACTCAACACTTTTACGCCCGCTCAATGGGCGCAGTTCCAGCAAGGGAACTAACACATCATGGACAAGCTTCACATCACCGGCGGCAATCGTCTGCAAGGCGAAATCGCCATTTCCGGCGCCAAGAACGCGGCGCTACCGATCCTGTGTGCGGCGCTGCTCACGCGCGACCCGGTCACCATCACCAACGTGCCCGACCTGAAGGACACCCGCACGCTGCTCGAACTCCTCGGCACCATGGGCGTCAAGACCAAGGTCGAAGGCGACACCGTGCATCTGGACGCGAGCGAAATCACGGCGCCTTACGCGTCGTACGAGCTCGTCAAGACCATGCGCGCCTCGGTGCTGGTGCTCGGCCCACTGACTGCCCGCTGTGGCGAAGCCAAGGTCAGCCTGCCCGGCGGCTGCGGCATCGGTGCGCGCCCGGTCGATCAGCACATCAAGGGACTGCAGGCGATGGGTGCGGAAGTGCGCGTCGAACACGGCTACATGCTGGCGACCGCCAAGCGCCTGAAGGGCGCTCGCATCGTGACCGACATGGTCACCGTCACCGGCACCGAAAACCTGCTGATGGCCGCGTGCCTGGCGGACGGCGAAACCGTCATCGAAAACGCAGCGCGCGAGCCCGAAGTCGTCGATCTGGCCAATTGCCTGATCGCCATGGGCGCACAGATCTCCGGCGCCGGTACCGACATCATCCGCGTGCGCGGCGTTGAACGCCTGCACGGTGCCACGCATTCGGTCATGCCCGACCGCATCGAGACCGGCACCTACCTGTGCGCCGCAGCCGTCACCGGCGGCAATGTGCGTCTGACGCATACCTCCTCGGCGTACCTGGATGCCGTCATCGACAAGCTCATGGACGCCGGCTGCGAAATCGGCATCGAGCGCGACGCCATCCGCCTGCAGGCGCCGGCGCGCCTCAACTCGGTAAGCATCCGCACCGCACCGTACCCGGCATTCCCGACCGACATGCAGGCGCAGTTCATGGCCATCAATTCCGTGGCCAACGGTACGGCGACGATTCGCGAGACGATTTTTGAGAACCGCTACATGCACGCGGTCGAACTGCAACGCCTGGGGGCGGACATCAGCATCGACGGCAACATGGCCGTGGTGCGCGGCGTGGAGCGCCTGCAGTGCGCAACCGTCATGGCGACCGACCTGCGCGCTTCTGCGAGCCTGGTCATCGCGGCGCTGGTGGCGGAAGGCGAGAGCACCATCGACCGCATCTATCACCTCGACCGCGGCTACGAAAAACTCGAAGCCAAGCTCGCCGCGCTGGGCGCGCAGGTGCGCCGCGGCCGCGGCAACTGATATCGAACGGATGAGCGAAGTGTCTGGAATCACGCTGGCCCTGTCCAAAGGGCGCATCTTCGAAGAAACCCTGCCGCTGCTGGCCGCCGCCGGCATCGTGCCGACCGACAATCCTGAGTCGTCGCGCAAGCTCATCATCGGGACCAATCGCCCCGATGTGCGCCTGGTCATCGTGCGCGCGACCGACACGCCGACCTACGTGCAGCATGGGGCGGCCGATCTCGGGATCGCTGGCAAGGACGTGTTGCTCGAACATGGCAGTGAAGGCCTCTACCAGCCGCTCGATCTGAATATCGCCAAGTGCCGCATGAGCGTGGCCGTGCGCGCCGGCTTCGACTACCAGGACGCAGTGCGCCGCGGCGCGCGCATCCGCGTGGCAACCAAGTACACCACCGTGGCGCGCGATCACTTCGCCGCCAAAGGCGTGCACGTCGACCTCATCAAGCTGTATGGTTCGATGGAGCTGGCACCGCTCGTTGGGCTGGCCGATGCCATCGTCGACCTTGTGTCCACGGGCGGCACGCTGCGCGCCAATAATCTGCACGAAGTCGAAGAGATCATGCCGATCAGCTCGCGTCTGATCGTCAACCAGGCATCGCTCAAGCTCAAGCGTGAGCTGCTGCAGCCGGTCATCGAAGCCTTCGCAGGAGCGATCAAGCCATGATCCGCCGCATGAACAGTGCAGACGCTTCGTTTGCCGCTGACCTCTCCGCTTTGCTGGCGTTCGAAGACGCGACCGATGCGCGCATCGGCAACGCCGTCGGCGAGATCATCGCCGGCGTGCGTGCGCGTGGCGATGCTGCCGTCGTCGAATACACCAACCGCTTCGATCAGCTCGATGCCGCCGGCATCGACGCGCTGACACTGCCGAAGGTGCAACTGCAGCAGGCACTTGATGGTCTGCCTGCGCAGCAGCGCGCCGCACTCGAATTGGCCGTGGCACGCGTGCGCGAGTATCACGAGAAGCAACTGCTCGAATCCTGGTCGTTCACCGACAGCCTGGGCAATCGGTTGGGGCAGAAGGTCACGCCGCTGGATCGCGTCGGCCTGTACGTACCTGGCGGAAAGGCAAGTTACCCGAGTTCTGTGATCATGAACGCCGTGCCGGCCAAGGTGGCAGGCGTCGGTGAGTTGATCATGGTGACGCCCACGCCGCGCGGCGAACGCAATCCGCTCGTGCTGGCCGCCGCCGCGCTCACCGGCGTCGATCGCGTGCTCACCATCGGCGGTGCGCAAGCCGTGGCGGCGCTTGCGTATGGCACGCAGAGCGTGCCACAGGTAGACAAGATCGTCGGCCCGGGCAACGCCTACGTGGCGGAAGCCAAGCGGCGCGTGTTCGGTACCGTCGGCATCGACATGGTGGCGGGCCCATCCGAAGTGCTGGTCATCTCCGACGGCTCGGGCAACCCGGATTGGGTGGCGATGGACCTGTTCGCTCAAGCCGAGCACGACGAACTCGCGCAGTCGATCCTGCTGTGCACCGATGCCACCTTTATCGAGGCGGTTGCGGCTTCGATCGCGCGTCTGCTGCCGACCATGGAGCGCCGCGAGACCATCGCGACTTCGTTGGCCAATCGGGGTGCGTTGATTCTCGTACGCGATCTGAACGAAGCCTGCGAAATCTCCAATCGCATTGCGCCGGAGCACCTGGAACTGTCGATGGAAGACGCGGAAAAGTGGGGCGACCACATCCGCCACGCTGGCGCGATCTTTGTCGGCCATAACTCGGTCGAAGCGCTGGGCGACTACTGCGCCGGCCCCAATCACGTGCTGCCGACCATGCGTAGCGCGCGGTTCTCGTCGCCGCTGGGTGTGTACGACTTCCAGAAACGTAGCAGCATCATCCACATGTCCGAAGCCGGCGCCAAAGCGCTGGCGCCCGTGGCCGCCACATTGGCTTACGGTGAAGGTTTGCAGGCGCACGCACGGTCAGCGGAGTATCGCGGCTGAATTCGCGCGCAGCGAAACAAAAAGGGAGCCCCGAAAGGCTCCCTTTTTTATTGGCTGTCCGTCTGGCTGCGCTCAGCGCACGAACACTTCCAGCCCTGAAGGCGTGAGCCCGCCAAAGTGCACGCTGTTGGTGGCGATGCGCCACGACTGCTCTTCGACCGGGTTGCCGCCGGTATTCGGATTCACGTCGAAGTGCGGAAACTTGCTGCTCGAAATCTCCAGCCGGATCCGATGGCCCGTATCGAACAGATTGCTTGTGGGCATCAGCTCGATGCGTATCGGGTAGCGCACACCGGGCTCCATCATTTCGGCGTGGTCCCAACCGTTGCGATAGCGCACCCGCAGGATGCCATCGCATACGTTCATCGCAAAGCCGCGCGGCCAGTCTGCGCTTGCAGGGTGCACGTCGACCAGCTTGGCGGTGAAGTCGGTGTCCGGGCAATCAGAGCTCACCCACAGCGTAACCGCCACTGGTCCGGAGATTTCCATCGACGAATCCAGCGGCTCGGTTTCGAACACGAGCACGTCCGGGCGCGATGCCGTGGGCAAGTAGGGCGGGCGGCTGCCGAAGAATTGTGGCGCCTCGCGCTGATCGTACGCACCGCCTTCCATGACTGGTGCGCCGGATGTGATCGCGCCGCCAATGGAAGGTACGGGGTGACGGGGATCGAAGGTATAAGTGCGCTCGCCCGCATCCATCGGCGCGTCGAGCAGAAGTCTTCCGCCTTCGGCGAGATACAGGCGGACGGGTGTGGCCTGCGTCGGCGGCCAGGTTTCGGTCGCACACCATTGGCCGCCGTGCGAGATGCGCGCATTGATGTCGCGCCGACCATCGCCGCCCCCCATGCGGAAGTAGCGCACGGTGGGGGTGTCGTCCGGCCACGCGGCCGCATCGTCCTGGAGCCAACGGCGGAACCACGCCAGGCGCAACGCCAGATAATCGTCGGCGAGCTGGCCGTCGAGCGTGGCGGTCGGGCCGAAATCCACGTCGCCGGCAAAGGTGTCGCTGCGGGCGCCGTGCGTCCACGGCCCCATCACCATGTAGTGCGGGCCGCGATGATGCTGGCGCAAGCCGTTGAAGTTGGCCGGAATGGTGCTCGCGTACGGGTCATACCAGCCGCACATCAAGAAGGTCGGAATATCTGCCGCATCGTGATAGCGCCCCTCCGCGCATAGGCCGATCTGCGCCCATTCGGCGTCGAAATCCATGGCGCGCCACTGATCGAAGAAATACGCCTCGTAGTCCGGATGCGCGCGCAAGGGGGAATGCCCGGGCTTCCATGGCATGCGCCCGAACCAGTCGCGGATGTCTTCGGCTTCGAGCGCGGCCCGCATGAGCGGATCGCGTTGCGCCTCGGGGCTTTGCAGCGCATGCCGGTATGCCCACGTCGCCTGCTTGAGTTCGAAGGCACCACCCTGGCGAATACCTGCCCGATGGGCGTTCCAGAATCCACCCGAATCCATGAACAGGCATGCAAGCCCCGGCGGGTTGAGGCAGGCCAGCGCCATCTGCGTATGCGCTGCGTACGACAGGCCCATCATGCCGACGCGGCCGTTGCACCACGCTTGCTGGCGCACCCACGCCAGCGTGTCGGCGCCGTCGTCGGCTTCGCGGATGTACTTGACGAACTCGCCCTCCGAACCGTGCCGGCCACGGCAATCCTGAAACACCACGGCGAAGCCCCGGCGCACGAAGTACGCCGCGACTGTCGCGCGATCGATCGGCTGTGGATGCGAGCGCGAGCGCTCCGATACCTGCGTGCCGCGCTTGCCGTACGGTGTGCGTTCGAGGATCACCGGCCACGGGCCGGGCAGGGCGCCGGCCTCATCGGCGGGCAGGTAGACGTCGGTGGCAAGATGCACCCCGTCGCGCATGCGGACGCGGGCATCCGGCAGACGGGCGACGCCGGTCTGCAAGAGTTCGATGTTCATGTTGTACGGCTCCGCTCGGCCCGGGGGGCGGGCAAGGTCCGGGCGGCGCTCGCCGCCCGGGTCGGATAGCGATATGTCGGGTGATTTATTCGGTGATGTCGACCACCATCGTGCGTTCGTCGCGACGCGGCTTGAAGTTGATGTTCTTCTTGGCCACCCAGGTGAGCTGCTCGAAGTACAAGGGGATCATGCCGACATCATCCATGGCGGTACGCGTGGCTTGCTCGAGCCCCGCCTGATGCTTGGCCGGATCGGCTTCCTTGTCGGCAGCTTCGATCTGCTTGTCGAACGTCGGGTTGCTGTAACGGCTGCGGTTGAAGAGACCCTGGCCGCTTTCCTTGTCATAGGTGTGCAGCGTCTGGTTCAGGCCGCGCAGCGCGCTGCCCGAAGTCGAGCCGAAACCAAACAGGAACATCGAGAATTCCTGCGCCGAGGCGCGCTTGAGGAACACGCTGTTGGGCATGACTTCGACCTGAGCCTGCAAGCCGCCGCGCGCCAGCAACTGACCAACCGCTTGCGCCACTTGTGAATCGTTCTGGAAGCGGTCGTTAGGCGCTTGCAAGGTCACGCGGAAACCATTCGGGTAGCCCGCGGCGGTCAGCAGCTTTTTGGCTTCGACCGGGTCATACGGCACGCCCGCGTAACCCTTGGCGTAGCCGATCAGGCCCTCGGGGACGAACTGGCCGGTGGGCTCGGCAACACCGCGCATGACGCGGTCGACCAGGGCTTTCTTGTTCACCAGCATGGCCACGGCACGGCGCACGCGAACGTCCTTGAACGGATTGGCGATGGGGTTGCCGTTGTTGTCGGTGACAAAGGGCGATTTGTCGCGCGTGCTGTCGACGCTCAGGTAGATGAGCCGCGCGGACGACTTGCGCCAGACCTTGAAGCTCTTGTTGCTCTCGATACCCGCGAGGTCCGAGGTCGGCACGCCTTCGACGAGGTCGGCGTCACCCGACAGGAGTGCTGCGATGCGCGAGGCACCATTGCCGATGAAGCGTAGCGTCACCTGTTTGAAGTGTGGCTTCTGCTTGCCCCAGTAGTACGGGTTGGCTTCCATCTTCACGTACTCGCCGCGTCGCCATTCGACGAACTTGTACGGGCCGGTGCCGATCATCGCCTTGCCGGTGTTGAAGGCATCGCTGTCGGTGTCGGGCTTGACCTCGCGCGAGGTGATGTACAGCTCGCCGATGTCATTGATGAAGCGCGGGTCGCGTGTCTTGAGCTTCACGCGCAGGGTGTACGGGTCGGGCGCGGTGATCGATTCGATGTTGGCCACCGAGCTGTCGAACGAAGCGGGGCTGCCTTTTATTTTGGGAATGCGGTTGACCGTGGCGATCACGTCCTGCGCGTCGAAGTTCGCACCGTTGGAGAACTTCACGCCGTGGCGCAGCTTGATCTCCCACGTCGTAGGGTCAACTTCGCGCCAGCTCTCCGCCAGCGCGGGGACTTGGCGCATGTCTGCGTCGAAGGCCACCAGCCTGTCGAAGAACTGTGCGGCCATCGCCTGGTTGGGCGAGTTGCGCGCGAAGTCCGGATCCATCGTGGTCTGTTCGGTCGACAGCGCCACGCGCAGGTCTGCCGCTTGTACGAGCCCGGCGCCCAGGCTCAGGCAGACGGCCATCGCGGCGGCTCTCAGTGTTTTGTTCATCTCGGTCTTCCTCCGTGGGGCGCGGGTCTCAACGCGCAAGGCTTAGATCATTCAGATGACAGGCCGCCGTGTGGCGCGGCATGACTTCGCGCAGCAGCGGAACGTCGACACGACAACGCGGCATCACGTGGGGGCAGCGCGGGTTGAAGTGGCAGCCGGCCGGTGGATTGAGCGGCGAGGGGATCTCACCCTGCACGGGCTGGTAGTCGCGCTTGCCGTCTTCGATCCTGGGAACGGCGCTCAGCAGCGCCTGTGTGTACGGGTGGCGCGACTGGCTGAAGATATCCTCGGTGCTGGCCTGCTCGACCACGCGGCCGAGGTACATGATCACCACCTCGTCGCAGATGTGCTCGACTACGCCGAGGTCGTGGCTGATGAACAGATACGTGAGCTGCTCGCGCTCCTTCAGGTCCATGAGCAGGTTCAGGATCTGCGCCTGGATGGAAACATCCAGCGCCGCCACCGACTCATCGCAAATGAGCATGCGCGGCTTGACCGCCAGCGCGCGAGCGATACCGATGCGCTGGCGTTGCCCGCCGGAAAACTGGTGCGGATAGCGTTGGGCGGCCGACATGTCGAGGCCGACCATCGAGAGCAATTCCGCCAGCCGGCTTTCGCGTTCGCGTGCAGGCGTGATGCCGTGGACCAGCGGCGCTTCCATGATGATGTCGGCCACGCGCTTGCGCGGGTTGAGCGAAGCGAACGGATTCTGGAAGACCATCTGGATTTCCAGCGCCATGCGGCGGCGCGAAGTCGCATCCAGCGTGGCAAGGTTCTGTCCGCGGTACAGCACTTCACCCTGCGTGGCGGGGATCAGTTGCGCGACGATGCGCGCCAGCGTCGACTTGCCGCAGCCAGATTCACCCACGATACCGATGACCTTACCGGCCTGCACCGTGAGGCTGACATCATTGACGGCGTGCACGCCCGCACTGGGGTGCTTGCGCGACACGAGATTCACTGCGCGCTCGATGAGGTCCGGCCGCTGTGTGAAAACCTTGCTGACGTGGCGCAGTTCGAGGATCGGTTCGCTCATTGCGCGTTCTCCGGATGCCAGCAGACGAAATCATGTCCGGCGACGAATGCCATGCTGGCGGGATATGTCGTGCACTGCTCGGTGGCGCGCGGGCAGCGCGTGCGGAACGGACAGCCCGAGGGCAGCGCCAGCATGTTTGGCGTGTTGCCGGGGATCTGGTAGAGCCGTTCGCCGCGTGGCACTTGCGAGGGGATCGAGCGGATCAGCCCGGCGGTGTAGGGGTGATGCGGCGCATGCAGCACCGCTTGCGCCGGACCCGATTCAACGATGTGGCCCGCGTACATGGTCAGGATGCGGTCGGCGATCGATGCCACCGCACCGAGGTCGTGGCTGATCCAGATGAGCGCTGTGCCTTCCTCGCGGCACAGGGTCTGGAACTCGTGAATGATCTGGCCCTGGATGGTCACGTCCAGTGCCGTGGTCGGCTCGTCGCAGATAATGAGATCGGGCCGGTTGATGAACGCCACCGCAATCGCTACGCGCTGGCGCATGCCGCCCGAAAACTGGTGCGGATAGCTGCGGATGCGCGTCTCGGCCGACGAGATGCCCACGCGTTCGAGTACATCGATTGCACGTGCGAGCGCGGCCTTGCGGCTGACTTTCTCGTGCGCCTGGATGGTCTCGATCATTTGCGTGTCGATACGTAGCACCGGGTTCAGCGTCATCGATGGGTCCTGGAACACCATCGCGATTTCCTTGCCGCGGATGCGCTGCATGTCGCGCTCGGGCAGGCCGACGAGCGACTTGCCCTTGTAGCGGATGTCGCCCGCGACGATGCGCCCCGGTTCATCGATCAGTCCGAGGATCGAAAAGCCCAGCATCGATTTGCCCGAGCCCGATTCGCCGACAAGCCCGATGACTTCGCCGGCCCGCACATCGAGGCTGACACCATCGACTGCCGGCACGACGCCGGCTCGCGTGAAGAAGTGCGTCTTCAGCCCGCGGATTTCTAGAAGGTTCTCGCTCATGACCGCTATTTTTCCAGACGCGGGTTGAGAATCTCCAGCAGTCGATCACCGACGATGTTGATGGAGAAGAGCATGATGAGCAGGACTAGCCCCGGATAGAAAGCGATCCAGTAGCTGCCCGACATGATGAACTGCGATCCATTGGCGATCAGCAGTCCGAGCGAAGGCTTGGTCACCGGCACGCCCAAGCCGAGAAACGACAGGGTCGCTTCGGTGCCGATGGCGTGCGCCGTTTGCATGGTGGAGATCACGATGAGCGGCGGCAGGCAGTTGGGCAGCAAATGCCCGAGCACGATGCGGCGGCTCGGCAAGCCCAGGCAATGAGCGGCTTCGATGTATTCCTGGCTGATCTCCACCAGCGCTGCGCCACGCACCGCACGCGTGTAATAGGCCCACTGCACGACGACGAGCGCCAGGATCACCTTGTCCACGCCCTGGCCGACCATGGCGAGCAGAAGCAGCGCGACGAGGATGGTCGGAAAGCCCAGCATGATGTCCACCGCGCGCATGATGACCGCATCCACGCGGCCGCCGCAGTACGCGGCGATCAGGCCGAGCAGCGTGCCGATCGACACGGCGATGCCCCCCGCCAGCACGCCGACGAACAGACTCGTGCGCAGCCCGTACAGGATGGCCGACACCATGTCGCGGCCTTGACCGTCGGTGCCGAGCAGATAGGTGAGGGTGCCGTCGAGGTTGTGGCTGCCCGGCGCCATCTGTGCATCCATGATGTCCACAGTGGCGAGGTTGTAGGGGTCGGTCGGGGCGATCCAGGGCGCGGCAAGTGCCGAGACAACGACGACCACGCACACGAACAGCGCGATGGCCGGCAACGGACGACTCAGCAGACCGCGCAGGATCTTGGCGAAACCTTTGTGTGCGGTGCTCATGCGCGCTTGCCCCCGAGGCGGATACGCGGATCGAACACCGAATAGAGGATGTCGACCACCAGGTTGATGACGATGAACATGAACACCACCAGCGTGAGATAGCCCACCACGACCGGCCGGTCGAGCTGCGCGATGCTGTCCAGCGTAAGCTTGCCCATGCCGGGCCACGCGAAGATCTGTTCGGTGACGACGCCGTAAGCGATGAGCGAGCCGAATTCCATGCCGATGACCGTGATGAGCGGGATCATCGTGTTCTTGAGCGCATGGATCACCACGATGCGCCATGCGGCGAGCCCCTTCGCACGCGCGTACTTGATGTAGTCCTTGAGCATCACCTCGCGGATGCCGCTGCGCGCCAGGCGCATCACGACGGCAATCTTGAACAGCGACAGATTGAGCGCCGGCAGGATCAGGTGACGGATGCCATCCCATGTGGCAAGGCTGGTCTGGATACCGAGTATCTGGCCCGTCTCGCCACGTCCGTTCGGTGGCAGGACACCCAGCCAGACGGAAAAGACCATCATCAGGATCAAGGCCTGCCAGAAATTCGGCACCGAGAAACCCAGGATGGAGCTCGTCACCAGCGTGCGGTCCAGCCACGTGCCGGGGAAAAGTCCGGCGAGGATGCCCAGGGGCAGTCCGATGAGCAGGGCGAACACCAGCGCGACGAAAGCCAGTTCAAGCGACGCCGGCATGCGTTCGAGCACGAGTTCGAGCGTTGGACGATGGTAGATGAACGAGGTGCCCAGATCGCCATGCACGGCGTTCTTGAGGAACACCACGTATTGCTGCCACACAGGCAGGTCGAGCCCCAGTGCGTGGCGGGCGGCTTCGATCTGGGCGGGGGTGGATTCCGGATGGACCAGCAACTCCATCGGATCGCCCACGGCGTAGATACCGAAAAAGACGATCAGCGATACGAGCAGAAGTACGAACAGGCTCTGCAGCAATCGCCGTCCTGCATAGACCAGCATCGGTCGGATTCCTCTCTGTGGGCATGCCGCCGCGCATGGTGGACAGCGGCTGTTGTGGAGCAGAACGTTAGCCTCTGCCGATTCGTGCTGTAAACGGCATGGTCGATTTATATTCGCCTATCGAAATATGCGATAGGGTATCGGTCATGAAGATCGGTCAGATGAAGGCGTTCCACGCCATCCACACCCTTGGCAGCACCGTTGCCGCTGCGCGCCAGCTCGGATTGTCGCAATCGGCAGTGAGCAGCCTGCTGACGCAATTCGAAGAATCGTTGGGGTTCCGCCTGTACGAGCGCGAGAAAGGTCGTTTGTTGATGCGGCCAGAAGCCGACATCGTCTTCGAGCAGGTGCAGCGCGTGCTGGTGGAAGCGGACCGGCTTTCGCTGCTCGCCGACGGCGTGCGTCATCAACGCGACGGGGTATTGCGCCTGGCGATTCCCGGCAGCCTCGCCGAGACCACCATGGTGTGGGTGCTGCGGCAATTGCGCGAAGATGCGCCCGACGCCAAGGTCAGCCTGTACATCAAGCCCTACGAGAACATCCAGGACATGGTCGCCGAAGGCAAGGTCGACATCGGTGTGGTCAAGTTGCCGATTGCGCATCGCACTTTGCGTGCGGTGCCGCTGATCACTTCGCCGACGGTGATCGTCATGCCGCCCGACCATCCTTTGGCCGCACTCAAGACCGTGTCGCCGCGCGATTTGACAGGAGAACGATTGATTATCCTCGGCGGTGCGACGACGTTCTGGGAAGAAGTGGAGCGGCACATGTCGCATCGTGGCGTGGCCGCCGACATCGCCTACGAAGTGCACGACACCCGCGCGGCATGTCGCCTGGTGGAAGCCGGGCTGGGCGTGGCGTTTGCCAACGATCTGATGGCTGCGCAGTATCGGCATCTGGGCATTACCTGGCGACCGTTCGTGCCGGATATCCCCCATCACTTCTGCCTCATTCACCACGAGAAAATCGCACACTCGCGATTGTTCGATCGCATGTGCGCGCTGTTGTCCAACGGCGTGGCCCGCGCCGTGAGAGATCCCGACGCTGCATGAAAAACGGGGCGCGAGCGCCCCGTCCAACCACCGGCGAATTGCGTGTGACAACTCAGGCGGTTTCGGCCTCCGCCACGCTCGTGCGCACCTTGCAGCGATTGACCGCCGACACGAGTGCGCGCAGCGAGGCTTCCATGATGCTGGCCGATTCACCGGCGCCGAAGATCGAACCGGCCATGCCGGGGCTCGATACTTCGACGAAGGCCACGGCGCGCGCCCTGGAGCCCTGCGAGAGCGAACGTTCCTCGAAGCTGTCGATCGACATCTCCACGCCGAGCGCGTTGATGGCAGCTTCGAGCGGACCGTTGCCTTCGCCGCGCATGACGCGCGGCTGCCCATCGATCATCACCTCCAGTTCAATGGCATGGTGATCACGTGATTCGTTCAGCTTGTGGCCGAGCAAAGTCACGGGCACATCGGCTTCGAAGTAGGTTTGTCCGAAGATGTGCCAGATGTCCTGGGCGCTCTGTTCGCGTCCCGTCTCGTCCATGACCTTTTGGACCTCGGACGAGAATTCCACCTGCATGCGGCGAGGCATGACCAGCCCGAAGGCCGATTCGAGCAGGTAAGCAATGCCGCCCTTGCCCGACTGGCTGTTGACGCGAATGACAGAATCGTAAGTACGGCCGACGTCGGCCGGATCGAGCGGCATGTAGGGCACTTCCCAGATACCGTTCGGGTCTTGCACGGCGAAGCCCTTCTTGATCGCGTCCTGGTGCGAACCGGAGAACGCGGTGAAGACGAGGTCGCCGACGTAGGGGTGGCGCGGGTGGATCGGCAATTGCGTGCATTCTTCCGCCGTGCGTGCCACGTGGTTGATGCGCGAAAAATCCAGTTGCGGATCGACGCCCTGCGTATAGAGGTTGAGTGCGAGCGTCACGATGTCGACGTTGCCGGTGCGTTCGCCATTGCCGAACAGGCAGCCTTCCACCCGGTCCGCGCCCGCCATCATGGCGAGTTCAGCGGCGGCCACGGCCGTGCCGCGGTCATTGTGCGGGTGGACACTGACGATGATCGAATCGCGGCGCGAGAGATTGCGGCACATCCACTCGATCTGGTCGGCGTAGACATTGGGCGTGGCGGCTTCGACGGTGGCCGGCAGATTGAGGATCACCGGGTTCTGCGGCGTCGGTTGCCACACATCGAACACGCGCTCGGAAATCTCGAGGGCAAAGTCGAGCTCGGTGGTGGAGAAAGTCTCGGGGCTGTACTGGAAGACCCATTCGGTCTCCGGCTGTTCGGCGGCGAGCTGGCGGACGAGTTCGGCTGATTCCACAGCAATCTTGGTCACGCCTGCGCGATCGGTGTTGAACACGATCTTGCGGAAGCCGGGCGAGGTCGCGCCGTACAGATGCATGATCACGCGTCGCGCGCCGCGCACGGCTTCAAAGGTGCGGCGGATCAGGTGCTCGCGCCCTTGCGTGAGGACTTCGATGGTGACGTCGTCGGGGATACGGTTTTCAGTGATGAGCTTGCGGACGAAGTCGAAGTCGGTCTGCGAGGCGGAGGGGAAGGCGACTTCGATTTCCTTGAAGCCGATTTCGCAGAGCATCTCGAACATGCGCAGCTTGCGTGCGCCGTCCATTGGTTCAAACAGGGCCTGGTTGCCATCGCGCAGATCGGTGCTCATCCAGATCGGGGCGCGGGTGATGGTCTTTGAAGGCCAGGTGCGGTTCGTGAGGTGGATCGGGGCGAAGGCCTGGTACTTGCTGGCGGGGTTCTTCAACATGGTCGTCGGTTCCTGTTTGCGTGTTCGATGAAGGCGTTACGGTCGGCGCGGACATCGGACAGCTGCAAAACGGCAGCCGGAATCATGGCCCGATGCCCGGGGCGCAGTCGCAGTCGAAGTAGCAAATTGGATGGACGCATGTCGGTTCTTCCTCGAAATTGCGCGCAAAAGGATGCGCAAAGGAGCCGTTCGCCTTGGGGCGACGGGTATTACAGCCGGAACGAAGGGGGAGGTTTTATCTGCGCGCGGGGCGCAGCAGCAGACCCCGCAGCAGGGCGCCGAGGGTCAGGGAGGACAGCAGAGCGAAGGTGAGCACGAGGTGCGTCATCGCAGACATAAGTCGCAGGCTAACTTCAAACAAAATGGCCTGTCAACGCCCGCATGGTTCCGGCTATCGAAAATTGACGTAGGTCGCATAGTCTTAAGTCTTCTATTTGCGTAATATCAAGCACAATTTGATTGCTGCGCGCTAACGCATAAGGATTTTCGATGTTCTACGGTTTGTTTGATGGTCTGGTGGATTTGCCTTGGTGGGGCTACGTGCTCGTCACCCTCGGCCTGACTCACATCACCATCGCGTCGGTCACCATCTTCCTGCATCGCCACCAGGCGCATCGCGCGCTCGATCTGCATGCCATTCCCAGCCATTTCTTCCGTTTCTGGCTGTGGATGACCACCGGCATGGTCACCAAGGAGTGGGCGGCCATCCACCGCAAGCACCACGCCAAGTGCGAAACCGAAGAAGACCCGCACAGCCCGCAGACGCGCGGCCTGCGCAAGGTGCTGTGGCAAGGCGCCGAGCTTTATCGCGCCGAAGCCAAGAACGAAGAGACGTTGCGCAAGTTCGGCCATGGCACTCCTGATGACTGGCTGGAGCGCAACGTGTATCGCCATTCGGTGATCGGCGTTTCGCTCATGCTGATCGTCGACTTCATCCTGTTCGGTGCCATCGGCATCACCATGTGGGCCGTGCAGATGGTGTGGATTCCGTTCTGGGCGGCAGGTGTCATCAATGGCCTGGGGCACTTCTGGGGCTATCGCAATTTCGACTGTGCGGACGCTTCGACCAACCTCGTGCCCTGGGGCATCCTTGTCGGCGGCGAGGAATTGCACAACAACCATCACACCTTCGCCACGTCGGCCAAATTGTCGGCCAAGTGGTATGAGTTCGACATCGGCTGGATGTATATCCGCTTGCTCGAAATGGCCGGACTGGCGACGGTCAAGAAGACGATTCCCGTGCCGCGCTTCGGCGAGGCCCGCGCGACGATCGATCTGGAAATGCTCCAGAACATCATCACTCACCGCTACGACGTGATGACGCGCTACCTTCGCTCGCTCAAGGATGTATACGGCGAAGAGCTGTCGCGCCTCAAGGCCGCGCACGGCGATCGTTTCGATATCAAGAAACTGCGTGCGTGGCTGCAGGACGATTCCGAATCGCTGTCGGCGAGCGCTCGCCAGCAAGTCGCCGATGCGCTGGCGCATAGCCCGCGCCTGGCCATGCTGTACCAGATGCGTGAAGAGTTGGCGGCGCTCTGGGCACGCTCCACGGCTTCGCGCGAACAATTACTCAAGCAGTTGCAGGACTGGTGCCATCGGGCCGAACAAAGTGGCGTGAAGCAATTGCATGAACTTTCCATGCGCTTGCGCAGCTACGCTGCCTGATTCAGTCGAACACCCACACGAAGCCCGCATGACGCGGGCTTTTTGTTTGCGGCACCGGCGTCGGTGTCAGTGCGGTGTCAGCGTCTTGAGGCCGGCGATGCCAATGACGATCAGAGCGATGCAGCCGATGCGCGCCAGCGAGGCAGGCTCGCCCAGATACAGCATGCCGAAGATAACGGTGCCAACGGTGCCGACCGCGGTCCAGACTGCGTAGGCGGTTCCCAGCGGCAGGGTGCGCACGGCGAGTCCCAGCAGGATCACGCTGCCGATCATGGCAGCAACGGTGATGACGGTCGGCAAGGGGCGGGTAAAGCCGTTGGTGTACTTGAGCCCCACGGCCCAGACGATTTCCAGCAGGCCGGCAAAGAAGAGAATCAACCAGTTCACGATGATGCATCCTTCATGAGCGGGCCGTCCCGAATGATGGGCAGAGGCGGGGTCGTCCCCGCGTGCAATGAAAAACGCCGCGCAGTGCGCGGCGTGTGGGAATGATACCAAAGGCTTGTCAGGCGGTCTTCTTGTGGCGGACCGAGACGATCTGGTAGACGCCGCCGAAGATGGTGCGCTTCTCCCAGGTGAAGCGCTCAGGTTCGCTCGAAAAATGACTGATCTCGTGATTCCACAGCGCTTCCGCAAACGGCTCCAGCAGTCGATTGACCACTTTCAGGATGTAGCGGATCGGTTGCCAGCGCGACGGGCCGTGGTAGTCGACGAAAAGCGCCTCGGCGCCTTCCGGCAGCTGGTTCAGCATGTTGTCGACAATGGCGCGTTTCCAGTTGTCCGGCACTTCGTGCAGGAGGAAGAAGCTGCAGATCAGGTCTTGAGGCTCGCTCGCCCGGAAGCTGCCGGCGTCGCTGCGTACCACCTGTGCCCAAGGCAGATCCTTCAGTTTGCCTGTGCCGTGGCTCACCTGGATCGGTGTCACATCGGTGAGCTGGAAATGGCCATGCGGGCCACATTTTTCGGCTGCCAGACGCACCAGATCGCCGTACACATGGGCGACCTGCCACACGCGCATGCCGGGCTTGATGCGTTCGAGGTAAGCGCGCATCAAGCGTCGGTCATTGAGGAACAACAGCACACGCACGACGATGTTGCGGTCGAGCATGCGGACCAGTTTTGGATTCACGTAGGCCCAGTCATAGACCTCGTGCATGTAGGAAGGAATCGGGCCAACACGTTGTTCGCCCTGAGAAGAGGAGCTGACGGCCTCGGCGCTGTTGGTGGTCGCTGCGAGTGTGTTTTCCGTCATTTTGTGCCCCTTGTGGCTGATCAATAGTCTTAGTTTATCGGAGCTTAATGAGGTTCCCTTGAGCTAAACCAAAAATAAAGGCCGCTCATAGCCGGGTTAAATCCTGATTACCAATTGTTATATATAAATCCATGCGTTATTACCACCCGATCAGTAAAATTGCTGCATCGCGAACATCTGGTTAAACGCAAGTCATGGCAACTTTTGGCACCGAACGCGTCCTTAGCGTTCATCACTGGAACGACACGCTGTTCAGCTTCAAGACCACCCGCGACGCGGGCCTGCGCTTCCGCAACGGCCACTTCGTGATGATCGGCCTTGAAGTCGAGGGCAAGCCGCTGGTGCGCGCCTACAGCATCGCCAGCGCCAACTATGAAGAGCACCTCGAATTCTTCAGCATCAAGGTGCCCAATGGCCCGCTGACTTCGCGCCTGCAACACCTCAAAGAAGGCGACTCGATCCTCATCAGCAAGAAGCCCACGGGCACGCTGGTGCTGGACGACCTCAAGCCGGGCAAGAACCTGTTCCTGTTCGGCACGGGCACAGGGCTCGCGCCGTTCATGAGCCTCATCAAGGACCCGGAAGCCTACGAGCGCTTCGACAAGGTCATCCTGTTCCATGGCGTGCGTTATGTGTCCGAACTGGCCTACCACGACTACATCACCAAGGAACTGCGCGAAGACGAAATCCTCGGCGAGATGATCGGCGACAAGCTGCTCTACTACCCGTCGGTGACGCGTGAGCCGTTCCGCAACCAGGGCCGTCTGACCGATTTGATCGAGTCCGGCAAGCTGTGCGCCGATCTCGGCCTGCCGCCCCTCAATCCGGAGACGGACCGCGCCATGATCTGTGGCAGCCCGTCGATGAACAAGGACACCGCCGATCTGCTCGAAGCGCGTGGCTTCGTCATTTCCCCGGGAGTTGGCGAACCGGGCGATTACGTGATCGAACGCGCTTTCGTCGAACGCTGAGCGTATCCGGTCATCATAGAAACCCCGCTGCGGCGGGGTTTTTTCATTTGGTGCGCGATGCTCGCCGATGGTGCATGACGGAGCGATCGGCAAGGCCGATCCCACTGCGAGCGTGTGATGGGT